>CAWISD010000010.1:0-23300 GCA_963838615.1 uncultured Nitrososphaeraceae archaeon | reverse complement strand
CTGAAAAAAAAGACATTAAAATTGTTGATAGTATACTATCAACCTAAACATGAAATTTTATCTAAAGATGAAGCCGATTTAATCTTTAAAAAATTTAATTCAAAACCCAGTCAACTTCCTTACATTATGTCATCTGATAAAGGAATACAAGGATTGGATGCCCAACCTAGTGATATAATCAAAATAACAAGAAACGAGCTCAACTGCAGGTGAAAGTGTATATTACCGCTATGTAGTAGAAGGTTGATGTGAGGATGGTTATGAGTTATAATATTAATTCTTCTACCAGACATGTGGCCAATAATTCATGATATTCTTCGACGTGAAGGGGTTGCTAGACAACACCTTAATTCATATAATGAGTTTACCGAAAGAGGATTTCAAAGTATAATTGATGAAGTAGGTGAAATAGAAATTGAAACAGCTGAATATCCATACAAGATTAAATTGGGCAAAATAAAAATACAACAACCTCGAATTATGGAGTTAGATGGTTCTATAACTCACGTTGCTCCTGTTGAGGCCAGATTAAGAAATTTAACATATGGTTCCCCAATAATGCTTGAATGTAGTATTGTTGAAGAAGGCAAAACCTTGGAATCTCGATTTATTCATATTGGTGATATGCCTGTTATGGTAAAATCTAATGCTTGTATGTTAAATAATTATTCTGAAATGAAACTCATAGATGTAGGTGAGGAATCCGAAAAATTTATGGTGGCTATTTCATAATTAATGGTTCTGAAAGAGTCATCGTTGGATTAGAAGATTTATCATATAATAAGATTATTGTAGATATCGAAGAGACCTCTGGTATTGTTCTTTATAAAGCCAAGGTTTATTCATCTATAGTGGGATACCGTGCAAAATTAGAACTTATTATGCAACCAGTGGATCGATTGTGTCCAAAATACGTGGTTCTCCTGTAGATATTCCTTTAATCATTTTGGTAAGGGCTTTGGGTCTTGGAAGCCGATAAGGATATTGCAAATGCTGTTTCTCTTAATGATTTTATTCAGGATGAATTGGAACCATCATTTGAAAAATCTGGGGAAGTCATAACAAGTAGAGATGCAATTGTCTATATAAGTAAACGAATTGCTCCGGTATGTTGAAGAATTCCAAATAAAAAGGCTGAAACTCTTTTAGATTGGGGTTTATTGCCTCATCTTGGAAAAATCCCGATAATCGATATGAAAAAGCATTATTTTTGGGTGAATCTGCATGTAAATTAATTGAATTAAATCTAGGTTGGATCGAAACTGATGATAAAGATCATTATGGTAATAAAGTAATAAAATTTGCAGGTCAAATGTACTGACCTCTTTAGAACCGCCTTTAGAAATCTTATTCGAGATATGAAATATCAACTAGAAAGATCGGGTCAAAAACGAGGAATTAATGCTGTTGGTGCAGCAGTTAGACCTGGAATTATTTCTGACAAATTAAACAATGCAATAGCTACGGGAAATTGGGGACGAGGTAGAGTTGGTGTTACTCAGATTTTGGATAGAACTAATTATATGTCTACTGTAAGTCATCTTAGACGAATTCAATCTCCATTAAGTAGAAGTCAGCCGAATTTTGAAGCAAGAGACTTGCATGCTACACATTTTGGAAGAATTTGTCCTTCTGAAACCCCTGAGGGTTCTAATTGTGGATTGGTTAAAAATTTGGCCCTTTCTGCAATAATATCTGTAAGTGTTCTTTCTTCTGATGTTATAGAAAAAATGTACGAACTGGGAGTCAAAATGTTAATGAGGCCAATGATGAATTGAAACAAAAGGGTACTAGAATTTTTGTGGATGGTCGGTTAATTGGATATATTGAAGATGGTAGACATCTATCTAATCGTCTCCGTATATGAGACGCTCAGGTAGAATGCATCCTCATATGGGTATATATTATTATTCCTCATTAAATGATAATGCTACAAAAAGATTATACATAAGTTGTAATTCTGGAAGAGTTTTGCGACCTCTTGCCATTATAAAGGATGGTAATGTATTATTAACCAAAGAGATACTTGAAAAAATATTAAAAAAATTCTTGTCATGGTCTGATTTGCTTTACATGGGAATTGTAGAATTAGTTGATGCAAATGAAGAAGAAAATTGCTACATTGCAAGCGAAGTAAAGAACTTGACTACTGAACATACACATGTAGAAATCTTTTTATCTGCAATACTTGGTGTCGGAGCTTCTATTATACCATATCCTGAACATAATCAATCTCCAAGAAATACTTATGAAAGTGCTATGGCCAAACAAAGCCTTGGGTTCTCAACACCTCTTATGAATGCTAGTACCTATGTTAGACAACATTTTATGTTATATCCTCAAATGCCTGTAGTAAGTACTAAAGCTATAAATTTGCTTGGTCTGGATGAGCGGCCAACTGGGCAAAATTGTGTGGTTGCAGTTTTACCATTTGAGGGGTATAATATCGAAGATGCTGTAGTATTTAGTAAATCTTCTATAGATAGAGGTTTGGCTAGAACTTTTTTTTATCGTGTATATGAAGCGGAAGCCAAACAATATCCCGGAGGTATGAAAGATATTTTTGAAATTCCATCCTCAGAGGCTAATATTAGAGGATATCGTGGAGAAAAGGCTTATCGTTTACTAGAGGCTGATGGATCTATAATGCATGAATCTGTTGTAAATGGAGGTGATATTCTGATAGGTCGTACATCTCCTCCGCGATTCATGGAAGAATATAAAGAATTTGAGGTAAAAGGCCCATATCGAAGAGATACTTCTATTGGTGTTAGACCATCTGAAAGTGGTGTTGTGGACACAGTCATCATGACTCAATCTGTAGAAGGTGGTAAAATGTATAAAATTCAGAGTAAGAGATATGCGAATTCCAGAAATCGGTGATAAATTTGCATCTAGACATGGTCAAAAAGGTGTGGTTGGAATGCTTGTAAATCAGGAAGACCTTCCATATACTGGTGATGGTGTCGTTCCTGATGTAATGATTAATCCTCATGCGTTTCCATCTAGAATGACCGTTGGCATGTTTATGGAATCACTTGGAGGAAAAGCTGCTTCTTTAAGAGGAAAAATAGTTGATGGTTCTGCTTTCTTGGGTGAAAAATTAAATGATATTAAAGATGTAATGGAAAGCTATGGTTTTAAACACAGTGGGAAAGAGACCATGTATGATGGAAGAACTGGAAAACGTTTTCCTGTAGATGTTTATGTAGGTGTAGTATATTATCAAAAACTTCATCACATGGTTGCTGATAAAATCCATAGTAGGGCCAGAGGACAAGTTCAAATGTTAACCAAACAACCTACTGAAGGTAGGGCAAGAGGTGGTGGTTTGAGATTTGGAGAAATGGAACGAGACTGTTTGATTGCTTATGGTGCTTCAATGATGCTAAAGGATAGGTTATTGGAAGAATCTGATAAAGCAGAAGTAAATATATGTGAAAGATGTGGTCTTTTCGCTTATTTTGATACTAAACAAAGAAAATATGTTTGTAGAGTTTGTGGTGATAAAGGAAAAATTTCAAATGTAATTATAGCCTATGCTTTTAAATTATTATTGCAAGAAATGATGAGTTTAAATGTTGCTCCAAGATTACTAATTAAGGAGAAAGTTTGATTTTCTCTTTTATAAAGGTGGGTTATAAATTAAATGAATGATGAATCAATTAAAATTCTAGATGGAATTAGATTTAGTATCTTATCTCCTGTAGATGTCAGAAAATATAGCGTAACAGAAATAACTGCTCCTGAAACATACGATGAAGATGGTATGTCTGTTCAAGGGGGACTTATGGATGGTAGACTTGGAACTTTGGAACCTGGGCAAAAATGTGCAACATGTGGTAATACTTCTGCAAGATGTCCTGGCCATTTTGGACATATCGAACTTGCCGAACCGGTTTTGCATATTGCGTTTATAGATGATATCCATAAATTATTGTTAATTACTTGTAGATCATGCAATCGTATTAAATTAAATAACGATGATCTTGATAAATATAAAAATTTGCGGGATAGTAAAGCTGCATATGCAGTTATTACTCTTGAAAATGTTAAAGATGACATTATCGAAAAAGCAAAAAAAGTAAAAGTTTGTCCTCATTGTCAAAAAGAACAATATGATCTAATATTTACAAAACCTACTATTTTTGTAGAAAAGACCGATGTAGGGGAAAATAGATTACTGCCAATTACAATTAGGGAGAGATTAGTGAATGTTACAAATGAAGATTTAATTTTATTAGGATATGATCCAAAAACTGCACGTCCTGAATGGTTTATTTTACAAGTATTACCAGTTCCACCAGTTACTGTAAGACCTTCTATTATATTAGAAACTGGTATTCGTTCAGAAGACGATCTTACACACAAACTAGTCGATATAATTCGAGTTAATCAGAGGCTAAAAGAGAGCAAAGAAGCAGGAACTCCTCCTTTAATTGTTCAAGATCTTGTTGATTTATTACAATATCATGTAACTACGTATTTTGACAATGAAGTTTCAGGAATACCTCAGGCTCATCATCGTTCTGGAAGGCCACTTAAAACAATAACTCAAAGATTAAAAGGTAAGGAAGGACGTTTTAGAGGTTCATTATCTGGTAAAAGAGTTGATTTTTCAAGCAGAACTGTCATTTCTCCCGATCCAAATTTGAACATTTCCGATGTGGGTGTTCCTAGTGATGTTGCAAAAAAACTTACAATACCTGAAACAGTTTCTTCTTGGAATATTGAAAAATTAAAAAATCTTGTATTAAATGGACCAAATAATTATCCTGGAGCCAATTATATTATCCGTCCAGATGGCGTCAAGATACGTCTGGAATATGTCACAGATCGTCCTGCTATAGCAGATTCTTTGGTTATGGGATTTACTGTAGAGCGTCATTTGTTGGAAGGGGATATTGTAATATTTAATAGACAACCTTCATTGCATAGGATGTCTATAATGGCTCATAATGTTAGAGTTTTACCTTATCGTACATTTAGAGTTCATCCTGCTGTTTGTCCTCCATATAATGCTGATTTTGATGGAGATGAAATGAATTTGCATGTTCCCCAAAGTCAAGAAGCTCGTGCAGAAGCTGCTCTATTGATGAGAGTACAGGATCAAATCATATCTCCTAGATATGGTGGTCCAATTATTGGTGGTATCCGAGATTTTATTACTGGTGCCTTCCTATTAACTATGGATGAAACCTTTTTAACTGCAGATGAAATAGCCAACCTAGCTTACTTGGGAGGTTATGATGGGCCGTTACCTAAACCTCATATTGAAAAAGATGGCAAGTTTCTGTATACAGGTAAACAATTGTTTTCATTATTTTTACCAAGGGATTTTAATTTTGTTATTACATCCAAATGGAATAAAGCTTCTAAAAGGCCGGGAAAAGATGTAGTTATAAAAAATGGTCAACTTATTTCTGGTGTAATTGATAAAGCTTCTATAGGTGCAGAAGAGCCAGACAGTGTACTTCATCGTATTGCTAAAGACTATGGTAACGATGATGCAAAAAAATTTTTAGATTCTATTTTAATTATGTTAAAAACGTATATCACACATAGAGGATTTAGTTATGGTTATTCCGATTTGTGGTTAAGTGATGAAACAAGAAAAGAAATCTTTGATGTAATTGATAAAACATATAATAAGATTAACGAATTAGTTTTACAATATAAGGAAGGCACTTTACCTTTGACTAGAGGTCTATCTCCAGAAGAAGCTCTTAGAACTTTATGTAGTTAATGAACTCTCTAGAGCAAGGGATAGGGCTGGTAAAACTGCTGATAGATCATTTCCCGATGATAATTCCGGTGTAATTATGGCTTCTACTGGTGCTAGGGGATCAACATTAAATATTGGGCAAATGACTGCTGCATTGGGTCAACAATCCATTAGAGGAAAAAGAATAATTAAAGGGTATAGAAATAGAGCATTGGCCCATTTCAAGCCTGGTGAACAGAACCCTGATTCAAAGGGTTTTGTAAAATCTAATTACAGGGATGGACTAAATCCTATAGAATTCTTCTTTCATGCTATGGGTGGTAGAGAAGGTTTAGTGGATACTGCAGTAAGAACTCAACAATCAGGATATATGCAAAGAAGACTTAATCAATGCATTGGAACACTTAAAAGCTGAATATGATTTGACTGTAAGAGACCCTCATGGAAATATTATTCAATTTGTTTATGGTGATGATGGGGTTGATCCTGCAAAGAGTGATCATGGTGAAGCTGTAAATATTGATAGGCTAGTAGAAAGCGAATCATTTGTTGATGAGAATGTAAAAGCAACTGAAGGTGAAATAAAAGAAATTCTGGAAAAATATGCAGAAAAAATGAATCCGAAATTGCGTTTTACCATCGAGAATGCTTTGTCTACTCATCCTTTAAGTAAGTCCGGAGTAAAAAAAGTCATTCATAAAATTAGTGATTTATTTGAAAAGGCTATGGTAGAACCTGGAGAAGCTGTTGGTGTTGTAACTGCACAGTCAATTGGAGAACCTGGAACTCAAATGACTCTTAGAACTTTTCATTTTGCAGGTGTTAAAGAAAGAAATGTTACATTGGGATTGCCACGATTAATAGAATTAGTTGATGCCAGAAAAAAGCCTGTTACTCCAACAATGGATATTTATCTTAATGAAGAACATCGATCGTCTAGAGAAAAAGCCTTGGAAGTAGCAAAGAGAATTATTTTCACTAGAATTTCTGATTTAATTAATAAAGTGGATACTGACTATAGCGGTGCCTTGTCATTTAATTTCTCTGATAAAAAAATAACTGACAGAGGAACTAATATCAACGAAATACATGAAGTATTAAAAAGCTCTAAAAAAAGGTATGATATTTCTGTTGATGAAAATAATCTAATAATAAAAATATCTTTGGCCGAAGAACCTGATGCTCAAACACTGCTCACATTGAGAAACAAGTTATTGAATGCTAGAGTAAAGGGAGTTCCTGATATTGAACGAGTTACAATTGTAAAACAAAACGAAGAATGGGTAATTCAAACTTCTGGTTCAAATTTAGCCAAAGTAATTCTGGTAGAGGGTGTTGATTTGTCTAGAATTATTACAAATAATGTTTTTGAGATTTGGCAAACATTGGGAATTGAAGCTGCAAGGACTGCATCTTGTTAAAGAAATAACAAATACTTTGGAAGAACAAGGTCTAGAAGTTGATATAAGACATATTATGTTGGTTGCAGATTTGATGACTTCCAAGGGATATCTTCAACAAATCGGTCGACATGGTATTGCTGGAACAAAAACCTCTGTATTGGCAAGAGCTGCATTTGAAATCACTGTACCAACAATAGCAAAAGCATCACTTGAAGGACAAATTGAACCATTAAAAGGAGTTACAGAAAATGTAATAGTCGGAGCAACTGTACCTGTTGGCACTGGAATGATTGATCTATATATGAGTGTTAAGGAATAGATGATATATGAATGAAAAAAAATTAAAAAAAATACTTAAAGATGCAGTAACAAATAAGAAACTTAAAACAGGCTGCCAAAGAGGTATTGCAATTTATAAAAGGCACTAATCTTATTTTGACATCCAATTCTTTACCTGATCTCTACTTCTGATAAGATTAAAAAGATATCTGAAGAAGGTAATATTCCACTATATCAATACCTGGAAATTCTGTTTTACTTGGTCGTCTGTGTAACTTGTCATATAGAACAAGTTGATATATATGAATGAAAAAAAATTAAAAAAAATACTCAAAGATGCAGTAAAAATAAGAAACTGAAAACAGATCCAAGAGGTATTGCAATTTATAAAGGAACTAATCTTATACTAACATCCATTTTTGCCTGTGTCTTATTGGATAAGATTAAAAAAATGTCAGAAGAAGGTAATATCCCCTTTATCAATATCCTGGAAATTCAGTTCATCTTGGTCGTGTATGTAGCTTGGCTTATAGAACAAGCATTGTCTCATTAAAAATACTCTGAAGATGAAATAAACATATATTAACCACTTAAAATAATATTTAATTTTATTATCTATTATAATTATATTTTGTATAATTCAATCGTGATTATGTATAAAAAATAGACTTAAATTGGGCCTAGTAAAAGAGAATTATTTATATTTGAAAAAGTTATTTTTATGTTATACTAGGTGTAGATGTGTTGAGTGAAAAAATTAAATTAACTCCTGATGAATTCAGTTATCTCTCTTTATTTCAGACAATTACTACTGCCGTATCCAGAGATTGTATAATTGATGAGAAAATGGATCGAGTTATTTTTGTTGTACACAGGGGTCAAATGGGAATGGCCATAGGAAAAGGTGGTTCTAATATTAAACAATTACAAAATGCAATAACAAAAAAAATTGAATTAGTTGAATATTCTGAAAATCCTATTAATTTTATTAAAAATGTATTTAATTCTGATATGATTCAAGATGTAAAAATTAGTGAAAGAATGGATGGTACAAAGAATGCAATTGTAGTGGTGGATATGAAGAAAAAAGGAATTATAGTTGGAAAGGATGGGAGAAATGTTGATAAAGCTCGAATTCTTGCAAAAAGATATTTTAATATAACTAATGTTTTAATTTTAAGTCCGGAACAATTAATTAAAAGTGAGAATATGTGATTTGTATTGAGTAAATCTCCATTAGGATTATTTTCAGGTAGAGTTTTAAAATCAAAAAGAAAACGTCAAAGATGGTCTAACAAATATTATAAAAGAAGAATGTTAATGCTTGATAAAAAAGCTAATCCATTAGAGGGTGCTCCTCAAGCAAGAGGTATTGTTCTAGAAAAAGTAGGTATAGAATCAAAACAACCTAATTCTGCAGTAAGAAAATGTGTTCGTGTTCAATTAATTAAAAATGGTAAATCTATAACAGCTTTTCTTCCAAGAGACGGTGCATTAAATTTTGTTGATGAACATGATGAAGTAATTTTGGAAGGCATAGGTGGTTCTATGGGTGGTGCTATGGGTGATATTCCTGGAGTAAGATGGCAAGTTTTCAAGGTAAATGGTGTTTCACTTAATCAATTAGTTTTAGGTAAAAAAGAAAAACCAAGGCGATAAAAATGAGTGGAAAAGAACAAATCAATATATTATTATTTAATAAATGGGATACAAGTGAAATATCTATAGAAGATGAAGGTCTAAAAAATGTTATTCTAATACAACCTTTTATGACTATTCCTATAACTTTTGGTAGACATGAACATCAGCGTTTAAAAAAATCCGAAGTTCATATTATAGAACGTTTGGCAAATAAATTAATGCATTTTGGTAAAAGATATGCTAAAAATACTGGTAGAATGGGTGGAAAAAAAGCTACGAGTTATTAATGTTGTAAAAACTGCTCTTGAGATTATCTATTTGGAGACTGGTAAAAATCCTGTTGAATTATTAATTCGTGCAATAGAAAATACTGCTCCAAATGAAGATACTACTCGTATTGTTTATGGTGGTGTAGTATATCATGTTTCTGTAGATGTTTCTCCATTACGACGAGTAGATCTTGCTTTGAGATTTATAGCCGAGGGTGTAAGAATTTCGTCTTATTCTAATCCTCAATCAATGGAAGAGGTATTGGCAAAAGAAATTATTTTAGCATCTAATAGCGATATGAATAGTTATGCAATTAAAAAGAAAAATGAACAAGAAAGAATTGCCATGTCCTCAAGATAATGGATAAATAAGTTTTTATCTTTTTTATATCCTTATTTTTCTTTGTAGAAGGTTTTTTTTATGAGTGGTAAGGATGATTTTATATTTAAAAAGAGTAATCTATTAAAAACATCATCTGGAAGAAAAATTTTAAAAAAAGGAATTCTTAAAGATAAAGGATATCTTCAATTTAAAAAATATGTTGATTTATCAAAAAAAGAGTATGATGATTTTGTATTACGTTTTCAAAATGATATTTATAGTGCAATTAAATCCGATTCTTTACCAATTATTACTCATGAAGAATTTATTAAAGAAATAGGTGGTTCAGAAGATCTTAGACTTGGATCCAAAGATTTTGATATTATTAAAAATAAATTAATGGACAATGATAATCTATTTGATCGAATAAAAAGAATACTGAACTCTAACTTTGTAAAAATGACTTTTCCTGTTTTTTATGCTTTATATGATGGATATGTGTCTTTTAAAAAAAACCCTGAATCTTCTTAAAATAACGAACTTGATGTTATTGATGGACATTTAATTGCAATAGATTTGAGTGAGCCTATGGATAGAATTATTGATAAAGATGAAGATATTGACTATCTTGATGATTATAAATTTTTAAATCCTTATATTTTGCTTTTGGCAAAACAAAAAATTTCAAATGCAGGAAATGAATGTCTATCGTGAATTTGAAAATGGTTTTAAATCTGCATTAGATGGACAACAATTTGATTATGAAATGAAAGTTGGTATCAGTGATTTAACATATGAAAATATGGAACAAAGTTATAAAAAATATCGGGCAATACTGGGTACCGCTGGAAAAAATATGAGTCTAAACCAAAAGCCGCTTTCAGAAATTTACTATATTGGTATGGCAAAAGCTGCAGAATGTGTTGGATGTGGTAATGAAATTCAAGATGCTATTGTTACAAATGGTATTAAATCTCCTTCTTGGCCTTTATTTTATTCTATTACTACTGGTAGTGTTAAAAAAGGTTTTAAATTAACTCTTGAAAAAAGTTATTCTTATCTTTCTGAAGCTAATTCAGCTTTAAATATGCTTGATGATGATTTTGAAATTAAACCTTTCCTAAGTTTTTTATTTTTAACTGTAAGTCATTATAATGAATTTTGGTATCATGAACTTTTATCTAATCGAATGGATCTTTTAACCAAATTTCAAAAAGATATCGATAAGAAAATCATTAAATCATAAACTTGTGATTAAATTATTATGTGGTCTGAAAAGTATCGATTTAAAAATATAGATCAATTTATTGGAAATGAACAATCTAGATTAGATGTACTTAAAATGGATTAAAAATTGGATAAAGGGAACAAAACCGCTTATAATTATAGGACCTCCAGGTACTGGTAAAACATCTTTTATTATTTCTATTGGCAAATTTTTTTAATTATGATATTGTCGAATTAAATGCAAGTGATTTTAGAAATAAAGCAAATTTGGAATCAATAATAAATCCTTTATTAGATAACAATAGTATTTTTGGAAAGAAGATATTATTGTTTTTGGATGAAGTAGATGGAATATCTGGAAGAGATGATTCTGGAGGATTAACATTTTTAATCTCTACTCTAAAGAATTCTAATATTCCTATTATTATGGCTGCAAATTCAAAAAATTCCAAGATTAAAAGAATTAATAAAAAATAGCAAAATGGTAGAATTTTATCCATCTTTCTCCTTTTTCTTGTTATCTTTTATTACAAAATCTTCTTAGGTTGAAGGATAAATTTTTGGAATTGGATCAAAAATTGATATTGATTGAAAAAAGTAATGGTGATATTCGAACTTTGTTAAATCTTGTCCAATCTAAATTACAGGGAGAATATGAATCTTTAAAAAGTATTGCTAAAGTTTTATCTGTAGAGGATTGTATTAATTTATTTTTTTCTGCAGAAACTGATTTCTCTGAAGCAAAAAAGATTTTGATTCAATCTGATATTTTGTATTTATCTCCTAAATTTGGTTCTACTCCTGAAGAACGAATAAGGGATATAGTATATGCATTATTTTCAAGTATTGTTGCTAATGAAAAAAAAATACCACTTATTGAATATGGCAAAAATATTGGATGGACTTTCTCAATTTGATTTATATATTAATAAAATTTATAAAAATCGAAATTGGCATTTATTAAGATATGCTAATGATATGCTTGTTTCAAAATTATTTGATATTACTAGGAGGACTACCTATAAAATATAGTCAATATAATATTCCATTTCCTTTGATTGGTTCAATATTTATTAGAGGTCAATCTACACGATTGCTTGGTAAATCTTTATCAAAGATTTTTCATACTAATTCGAGTGATTTTGGAATGTTTTATTTTTTACCTTTATTGACTATTTTAAAAGATCTTTATCATACAATATTTTTTTTAATACTCTAGATGATGCTAAATTAAATGAAATAATTCTAAAAGAAAAAGAGCGATTATAAAAAGTAATGATTTTATTTTCTACTATAGTAAATTTAAAGTAATATTTTTATCTTTTTTATTTTCTATAAATTTTGTGTATAGATGAATAAAGAAGATATTTTGTCAATTAATGATTGGATAAAAATATCTATAAAATTTAGTGGAACATGCTATGAGTTGTAAGAAAAGAATTAAATTCTGGAGATTATGGATATTGGTCTAGAACTTCTAAATCTATTTTACATGAATCATGTTATAATTCTTTGTTTTTACCATCTTCTGGTATAAATAAAATTAAACGATGGTGGTGGTAGTGTATGATAATATGCATTGATTGTTAAAATAAAGAAATAATAAATCGTGTAAACTTAGTTATGGCATGCAGAAACTGTTGATACTGATGATAGTTAGTAATAGTGTTATTAAAAAAAAATGAAAGAAAATAAAATGTTTTATTTGTAATAGTTATATCGATTTCAATAATAATCTTATTGCATATCTATTAAAACTAAGTGAAAAATATAATAGTAAATCTGATGTTTTTTATTGCTATGATTGTCTTGAAAATTTTAGTGATGAGTTATATGGAAAATTATAAAAAAAATTTATGAATCGATATTGATTGAATATCAATCTCTTTTCATTTGATTTTATATGATATGGAATGAAAAGATTAAAATGTATAGAAAATTTTCAAAATTATGCTATTGTCAAGTGAATATGAATATGCTGTAAGTAAAGAACTTGTCAGAAAAGTTACATAAATTGCAAGAATTGCAAAATAATGATAAATCCTCTAAAGCCGAAATTGATTTTCTAAAAATGGAAATAGAAACTTTAGAATCATTATATGATAATTATAATTATGGTATGAATTATTTTAGACGTGCACAAGGTGGCAGAGATGGTTTACGTGAAGTACATGAAATTGAATAAATATATAATTCTATTTTTTAATTGTGATTAAACAAGTTTATCGTAAAGTCTATATTAAATATTATCTGGGATTAAAAACATAATATATGCATGAGGAAAAACTAAAACAATTTTATGAACGCAAATCAAGTGCTGAAGCTGGTGGTGGTGAAGATAAAATTGATTCCCAGCATTCTAAAGGAAAATTAACAGCTCGTGAAAGGATTAAATCTTTTATTTGATTCCAACTCTTTTGTTGAACTGGATAAATTTGTAACACATCGAAGTGATGATCCTGAATTAAAAAAATATTATGGTGATGGAATGATTACTGGTTTTGGAACTGTCAATGGTAGACAAGTATTTGTATATGTTTATGATTTTACTGTTCTAGGTGGATCATCTAGGTGAAATGGCTGGAAAAAAGGTTTCTAAAGTCATGAGTCATGCAATGAAAGTTGGGTGTCCTATTATTGGTATTCTTGATTCAGGGGGTGCCAGAATTCAAGAAGGTGTATCCAGTTTGGATGGATATGGTGATATATTTTTTAAAAAATTCTCTTGCATCTGGTGTTATCCCTCAAATAACTGCAAGTATAGGTCCATGTGCAGGAGGTGCCGTTTATTCTCCTGCTATGACTGATTTTGTTATAATGGTTGAAAATGTGGGTCAAATGTTTGTAACAGGACCTGAAGTTGTTAAACAGGTATTAAGTCAAGATGTAACATTCGAAGAATTAGGTGGCGCAAAAACACATGCAACTAAATCAGGGGTAGCTCATTTTATAGCCAAAGATGAAATTGATTGCATGGATAAAATTAAAACGTTATTATCTTATTTACCACAAAATAATAAAGAAGAGCCATCCATATTGGATATTGATGATGATGATTCTAACTAGACTTGATCAAAATATCATTAATATTTTGCCTGAAAATCCATATCATCCATATGATATCAAAGAAATAATTAAATCGGTAGTGGATGATGGAAAATTTTTTGAAATTCATGAATTGTTTGCAGAAAATATTGTTGTAGGTTTTGCTAGATTAGGTGGACGTTCTGTAGGTTTAATCGCAAATCAACCTTTATTTTTAGCCGGTGCTCTTGATATTCATTCTTCTGTCAAAGCAGCTAGATTTGTTCGATTTTGTGATTCATTTAATATTCCAATTATAACTCTTGTTGATACTCCGGGTTATTTGCCAGGATCTGATCAAGAACACAATGGAATTATTAGACATGGTAGTAAATTGCTGTCTGCTTATTGTGAAGCAACAGTTCCTAAAATAACTTGTATTATAGGAAAAGCATATGGTGGTGCATACATTGCTATGGGTAGTAAAAATTTGGGAACTGATATTAATTATGCTTGGCCTACTGCCGAAATTGCAGTTTTGGGTCCCGAAGCTGCAATTACTATTATGCATAGAAAAAATCTCAAAAATTCACCTGATGCAATAGAAATAAAGAAAAACCTTGCCAAAGAATATAGAAGTAAATTTGCAAATCCATACATTGCTGCAGAAAGAGGTACCATTGATTCGGTTATAGATCCGATGGAAACTCGTCCAATGATGATAAATGCGTTGATATGTATTATCTAATAAAAAAGAACATCGGCCATGGAAAAAACATGGAAATATAAATCTATAGATAGTGGTTTTGTAAATGTCAAAACGAATCAATAGTATATTAATTGCAAATAGAGGCGAAATTGCTTTACGTGTAATTAGAGCTTGTAAGGAACTGGGAATCAAATCTGTATCTATTTTTTCTGATGAGGATATAAGTTCTTTACATGTTAAAAGATCTGATGAAACATATCATGTTGGACCTGCATCTCCAACTAAAAGTTATTTAAATATGAATAAGATTATGGAGATTGCAATTTCTGCTGGTGTGGATGCTATTCATCCTGGTTATGGATTTCTTTCTGAAAATGAAACATTTGTAGAATTATGTGAAAAAAATAATATTATTTTTATAGGACCAAAAAGTCCATGCTATGGATTTAACTGGGGATAAAATGAAATGCAAAGAGGTAATGAATGACAGCAGGTGTTCCAACAGTGCCAGGTAGTGATGGGGTAGTTGAAGATGTGGAAGAAGCAGTAGAAATTGCAACAGAAGCACAATATCCTGTTTTATTAAAATCTGCATTTGGTGGCGGTGGTAGAGGAATTAGACTTGCTACATAATGAGAAACAATTAAGGCAAGAATTTGAGATGGCTTCTGCTGAATCAAAGGCCGCATTTGGCAAATCTGCTCTTTTTGTTGAAAAATTCCTTGAAAAAATAAGACATATAGAATTTCAGCTAATTAGAGACTCTTTTGGTAATACTAGACATTTATTTGAAAGAGAATGTTCAATTCAAAGAAGACATCAAAAACTAATTGAAATGTCTCCATCTCCAATAATGACGGTGGAAAAAAGAAATGAAGTTGGAGAAATCGCAAAAACAGCTGCTATAGCCGTTGATTATTTAAATGCTGGAACCGCTGAATTTTTATGCGACCCTCAAGGAAATTATTATTTTATTGAAATAAATTCTAGACTTCAAGTTGAACATCCTGTAACTGAATTGGTTACAGGAATGGATTTGGTGAAAACTCAAATCTCAATTGCAAACGGAGATGAAATTACCTTTGAACAAGATGATTTGAAATTAAATGGGTGTGCCATTGAATGTAGAATAAATGCTGAAGATCCTCTTTATGATTTTTCACCTTCAGTTGGTAAAGTACCCTATTGTAATTTGCCCTCTGGACCTGGAGTAAGGGTTGACACGTATTTATATCCCGGTTGTATGGTATCTGGATTCTATGATTCCTTGGTAGCTAAGTTGATAACCTGGAGTTCTAAATTTGATGAATCTAGAAGAAGGATGATTAATGCATTGGATGAATTTATAATTGACGGGATAAATACCACTATTCCATTGTACAAAACCATAATGAATGAAAATCATTTTATTAATGGTGATTTGTCCACAGATTATCTTGACCGATATTCAATAATTGATAAAATGAATAATGAAATAAAAAATAAGTTCAATGATAATACAAAAGTATTGCCTGGTATAGCCGCTGTTTTACTATATTCAGAATATGTAAAAAGTAGCAATAATCCTTATTTTGATATATCTGCAGATACAAATGTTGCAAAAAATCTCGTCAGACCAAATAAAAATAACTGGAAATTTGGTGGTGTTGGTAACTAATGGATATTAAAGTGGATGGCCTTGAAAATATTTTTCATGGTGAAATTGTTAAATTTGATAAAAATAATAATTTGATCCTAAATATCGATGACAATCAACATACGAGTTAAATTAATCAATTTTAAAAGTAATATGATTGAATTTATCTTTGATAATTCCTTTTATGAAGTTAGAGTTTTAGAGTCAACCAGTACCGAGTTAAAGATATTGATAAACGGAAATCCTTTAACATTACAAAAACATTCAAAGCTCACCGAAATTCTTGAAAAATCTCCTAGTCGTAGTGGAAGCGGTGGTCTATCCTCTCAAAATTCTATTTCAAGTCAAATACCTGGAAGGGTAATATCGATTTCCATTAAAAAAGGTGATTCAATTAAAAAAGGTGAAAATGTGGTAGTTTTAGAATCAATGAAAATGCAAGTAGCTATAAAATCTCATAGAGATGGTATTGTTAAAGAATTAAGAGTTAAGGAGGGTCAAAGCATATCTAGAAATGATATTGTAGCGATCCTTGGATAATAATTTCTTCATTTTTCTTATTTTCAATATACTTATAAAATAATTTATCCCTAGTTCAAAACCAAGTTAAAACGATGTTATACCTTTAGTATCTACTATATTTGCCGTTTAATTTGTATGCGTAATACGAAAACGTTATCAAAAACTGCTATCAGATTATTGCAACAAATACATATCCTATAAAAATCCTTCATGGTTGATTTAATAATTTGTTCTAGGAATTTTCTTGTTTGATTATTTTTATCGTAAAAGTTCCTTTTATAAATTTTTGATAGATAATATGAGATATTTCCACGAAACTTGACTTTTTGTTTTTAATAAGCGAGTTAAAAAATAATAAATGTTCAAAAAATCTTTATTTGCTTATAATTTTGAAAATTTATTAAAAAACTAATCCATTTTTATTTGAAAAAGAGGGTATATCAATTTAATTTTTTTTTTTTTTGTAATTTGTTCTTGGAATAATTTCTCTTTTTAATATGTCTCTTTCTATTGATATTCTGCCAGGACCAGAAATTAACAAGCTGATGACAATGGACATCATAACAAGATCAAGTTCATAGCCCCTGGGTCCAGAAAATCCATGGGAAAGTTTCATAATAAATGTTGTGGACATCATTTCGATTATGAACAATATGGAAGCTATTCTTGTTAGTATTCCGAATATTAATGCAAATCCTCATATTGTTTCTAATAGGCCTATTGGCAAAGCAAGCTCAGGGGGCAGACCAAAAGAGCCTAAAAGTCCTTGTGTACCATGGATATTACTGAATTTTGGTAAACCATGCGTTATAAATGCTATGCCTGCAATAATTCTTATAGGTAATGGTGCAAAAGAAAATATCCTTTCTAAACTCATTAAATTATTAGTATTTAACCTCTTTTAAAAGGTAACTCTGTAACGAATAATATAAATATCTTGTTCATCTTTTACGGATAATTTGAAATTGATTAAATAAAATGTAATGGGTGAGATAAAATATAATCATCAATATTTTATCGATAAATAAAGAAATTAGAATATATATATGGATCGATATTTATATGTAGACTATTAGAATTAAATATAAAGTAAATTAATTTATGTTATTATTGATAGTGGGGTGGTTAGATATACATGAATAATTATGAAAATTAGCCTTTTTGTCAATATATGATAAATCTCCAATCTTTCACTTTGTAAGATTTTGATTGTGTAAAAGATAATTGTCTATTGTTTTCCATAACGTTTGTTAGACAAGTCTTAATTGTATGCAATATTAAATGTGTAATAGAATAATAATTCAAGTGTCCTTACCTACAAAATCGTATAAAGTAATCACTATGCAAAATAACTCTATCCTTGAATTTTTCCATAAGGATTGTCTAAGTGGAATAAAAGATAACATTAAAAAAAATTCAATTGATGTTGTTGTGACCTCACCTCCATATAATATTGGAATAAATTATAATACATACAACGATAAATTACCTCAAGAAAGATATCTTGTTTGGCTAAAAGAAATATGTTGCACTATCAAAAATGTCCTTAAAGATGATGGCTCCTTTTTTTTAAACATTGGCAATAAACCTAGGAATCAATGGTTTGCATGGGATGTGGCAAATGTTCTCAGAAAAGATTTTGTGTTACAAAATGTGATTCATTGGGTAAAATCCATAGCAATTAATAAACAAGATGTCGGTAAATATCCAAACATTGTTGGTGATGTTGCGGTTGGCCATTTTAAACCAATAATTAGTACATAGGTTTCTTAATGATTGTCATGAGTATATATTTCATTTTACTAAAGAAGGCGAATCTCATCTTGATAAATTGTCTGTTGGAGTTCCATATCAAGATAAATCAAATATTGGACGCTGGAAACATGCAAACCAAGATAAAAGAGATAGGGGGAATACTTGGTTCATTCCTTATGATACAATCCAATTAAAAAAAGAACGACCACATCCTGCTACTTTTCCTATTAAATTGCCTGAAATGTGTATAAAGTTACATGGAATAAAAGAAGAAATGGTAGTTATGGATCCATTCCTGGGTATTGGCTCAACAGCAATTGCTTCTAGCCGATTGGGAGTTTCTTTTGTAGGATTTGAAATTGACAAAGAATACCTTGATGAAGCAATATCGCGAATAAATTCTTACATTGATGTTTATAAATGTGATTGATGCGATTGATTTAGTATATCTTTATGTACATATATATATGTACTTTTAAGTTTAAAAAATAGGAAATTTTTGAAATTCATGAATATTTATTATCCGTTAAAATTATAGAAAGATGCTTATCTTTTTTATTCTTCAAAGGAGAACGTTATAGAAAAAGATATCAATTAATTTAAAAATATATTTATAAGATCTCTTGCATAATTAGACACCTATCAAAATTTTATAGATTATCAAAGATTAATTGTAATATTTACATTTTAATTTGCTGATTACGATCAAGACGTGTCAACTTTTTAGAAAAATTTCTAATGGTGCTAATTATGCAAGAGATCTATATATGTTTACAAATTAATGAAACTATTTGCTCATTTCATGGGAAACCTATAGCTTAAATATACTCTATTTCTACATGTATATTCGAAACAGCAGAACACATTTAGAATATATATAATATATTTATATTTTGTATTTTTCAGGTCTATCCTTGAATAGTATCATACCAATAGATAATGCGATTTTAGGATTGTATATGCTTAGAATAAAAAAATATGTTGTTCATTTATGCCAATTAACTTAAATATCCAAACAGCACTTTTATCATCTATTTATTTAAATAACTGCTTATATCTAGGTTAATCTATTATCATCCTATATATTCATTTGATCATTACCAGGGAATCGATTTAAAAGATCTACAGAATTGAACAGGATGTAAAAACAAAGGAAAGAATGTTACTTGCTCTCAATGTAGTTGATCCGGATAAGGTATCTGCTCAGGTAGCCAGAGATCTTCATCGAAGTAAATCTTGGGCATGTGAATGGTTAAAGAGATATGATAAAGAAGGTATAAAAGGATTAAAAACCGGACTTAAAAGCGGCAGGCCCAACGAGATATCAGAAGAGATCGCATGCCAGATTAAGGAAGAATTAAAAGAAAGCCGTTATGGTTGGACTACAAAACAGGTTGAAGAGTTAATCATAAAGAAAAGTGGCATAAAATACCATCATATCCATATATACCGTCTTATATTTCGTAAATGGGGCTTTAAACAAAAAGTGCCAAGAAAGGTACATGTTAATACTAGATCTCTTGCATAATTGCTTCTAAACAGCTTTATGAGTAATAGTGTTCATCAATAATCTGTCCTTTTATTGCTTTCGTATGATCGGTTGTCCAAAAAGCCATTGCTTTTCAAATCATACACTGGTCTAACAGTGAAAGAGTTCGATGACGTTTACGAAAAAGAAATAGCAAAAAGATATGATAAACACGAATTAAAGCGTTTGTCAACAAAAAGAAATGGTACGAAAAGAGAAAGAAGTCATGGTGCAGGCAGACCATTCAAACATGACATACAAAACAGATTTTTAATGCTACTTTTGTATACTATCGTCTTTACATAACTTACACATTAGCTGGTTTTTTATTTGATTTAAATCAAAGTAACGTCTGCACAGAGACATACAAAAGATTGAATATTGAATATAGTAAGACAATGCTTACCAATTCCGCAGGAGATATACAACACTACAAAAAGATTGAAAACGCCACAGAAGAAGTTGAACAATATTTCCCAGGCTTTCTTGCTTTCATAGAAATACAGAACAGCAGCAAATTCCTAGGCCCACGAATAAAAAAAGAAAGAAGGAATATTATTCTGGAAAAAGGAAAAGACATACTACTATAGTCAAGAACCAACTTATGGTTAACAATCATCGTGGGTTTATCATTCATAAAACAGCCAAGAAGAAAGGAAAAAGACATATGATTACGATTTTTATAAAGAAAATCATACTGTCACTCCCTCAAAACAAGTTGTTAATGTGGTTGATCTTGGATATCTTGGCGTAGAAAAGGATTTTCCTGCAGAACAACTATCATCGCACTACCTTGTAAAAAGAAAATAAATCAATGGCTATCCAAAGAAAAAATAGATTACAACAGAATTCATTCTAAAAAGAGGATAGTGGATAGAGCATACTATCTGCAGATTGAAAAAGTATAGAATTATGCGTGACATATTCAGAAATAAATTGAGAAAATATAATCGGATATTAGACATAGTTGCAGATCTAATAAACTATAAAACATTAAATCATTGAAATATAAACAGATGCAAAATCATACTGGAAGTGTTAGATTGTTTCTAATTATGCAAGAGATCTACTGCATCCATGGAGGAAAAAGATAATTTCAAAAAAGGTCACTCAGATACTTGTAGATAACAGCAACAACAACAAGACAAAGGAAAGAAAAAAGGATTCACGATAGTATCCCTCTTGATGAATCATTCTTCTTTTATAATTCTCTTGTTAGAATGGTATGGATTGATGAAAAGAAAAGGCCTACGGTCAGAGTAACAGGCTCGCACAGATATTCATGTATTTTTGGAGCCGTAAGTATAGAGGAAAAACAAGTATTTAGACAGTACGATGTATTCTATGGAGATGTCTTCCTCTAGTTCTTAAAGATAATTCACACCAAATTCCCGAAATGTTTTTTGTTTATGGATAAAACATCCACATATTATAAATCAAAGAAGGTGCAAAAGTACCTTCGAAGAAAACAAGGGTATTCTCATTCCTGTATTCCTTCTAGCCACATCGCCGGAGTTTATGGTAATGGAAGAGATTTGGAATATGGCCAAACGAGATCTATTTGTTTTAAATTACTATCCATCCTTTGCAGATTTGAAGAACAAGAATTCTATATACTTTAGAACAAAAAGATTTGATCTTGACATGAAGAACTATTGGTTAAGGGAGTTCACTAATATATGCTAATTGGTATATTGCCGGAAATGGCCATTATGTTCTCATTGTTATTCTTAATTACTACTACTACTGCTGATGCCACTATTGTTGTAATTTTTTATTACTTTGGGTGATAAATAATTGCCGATATTATATCCCATCTCTCGAAGATACTTTAAGGTCAATTTGTAAACTATTTCATCATGGTCTACTACTTCCAATATATGATTCCATGAAATTTCATTATTTGATTGTATTTCTGTGGATAACATTTGAGTTTTTTTTCTTGCTTCATCTTTACAATCTTCAAAAGTTTTGCCATTTTTATATGCTCGATTCCTTGAATCACAAGATATTGGATTTTTCAATTATTATTAATTACCATTATAATTAATAATAATTTATTTTTATCTGATAGAGTATATAAAAAATTCTTTTTAAATCACTAATGTTAAATTATTTATTTATCTTAATTCTAAAATTGTCCTCATTATATTTTGATCTTTATAACGATTATGTTGATTATAAACGCAATAGAATACGAATTATCTATTTCCTTGTTTAAAAATAAAAAAATAGTAGTTTGTATTTTATATCGTTAATTATTATCTTTATCGATCTATAGGGGTTTACTGGGATATTTCGATAGGTCGTTCTTCCTGTTGAACTGAAACTTTTTCAAGCTCAGGTTCAGATTCCCAGCTTTCTTCCGTCTTTTGCATTTTTTTCTTTATTCTTTGTTTTTCCATTTGAAAGTCGGTAAGGTCGCACATAAAGTAGTAATTCTACTACTTTATTTTATAAAATAGTTATGTTAAAATTTTTTTTATTGCATTGGAAAAGGGGTTATTCCAATATTTTTCAATTTATCTAATAATATTCTAAAAATTATATATTCATTTATGGAGCGAAAATTATTGAATTAAAATAAAACCTAGATAAATATGCTATATTCTTTCTATAGTTTAAATAAAAAGTACTCATATTTTTTATATTTGTAGTATCAAAGTTATTAGCAGAAGATATTGCTCTCTCATACCCTCAAAGGTAGTATACGATTCTTTTTAAATTTTCTTCATGATTGATTTTGGATTTGATAAAAGCCTGAGGTCTGATATTTCAACTGTTACAATTCGAATGTTTTTTCCGTAAAGTAGAAAGATTAAGCATAAATTAATAGTGCGTTATTTAAAAATACTGAAGGAATAAATCAAAAAAAGGTTTTCATATTCCTTTTTAAGTAGATCATTATTAATTTATGATTACATGAAGAATAGTTTAAATAAATATCCTTGATTTTATATTTCGAATATAAATGTAAACAGATTATTTAATTCTTTTAAATTTTCCTTCGATTTGGAAAGTTCTTATTTATAATATAGAAAATCTATTTTGAATAAAATATATAAATATATAATAAACCACTGAATTTACCAATAAAAGGAATGAATTAATAATTTGGTATTAAAGAGTATTTTACAGATACAACTAAAAGATTTAGATATTACTTCTCTATCTGGATATGCAATAAATAGAATAATCTAGTTATATGAGTGTGGGTCATAATTCATTTTAGTAATTTAACATCATTTCTTGATTAGGTT
>CAWISD010000009.1:0-34596 GCA_963838615.1 uncultured Nitrososphaeraceae archaeon | reverse complement strand
TAATTATGTAAGATATCTATAATCTACATGGTATATTATGACTATTATTGCTATTACTACTGCTTACATATAACATACCCATAGTTTTAGAATAAAAAAGTGTTAATAGATAGATGTCCTCATTTTAGAGGATACAGATAGTTTGTCATTGAATAAAATACTTAAAATGAAAGATTGAAAATTCGTATAATGTGATTATAAAAACCTAAAATATATTTTACTATAAAACATCACTATAAAACTCAACACATTTTTTGTCCATTCTTGTTCTCGATTCTCTTTTGGTTATCATATCCAAAATCTTTTGTGCAACATCTTCAGGTTTATACATTTCCTCTATTTTTAAACGAGGCATATAACCTAAATAAATGGCTTTTTTTATCATCGGTGTATTAATTTCACCAGGGCACATTGTCATAACACGTATATCGTAATCGTTAACCTCTCCTGCTATACTTCCAGATAAACCTATTACTCCAAATTGCTTGCGTAATAAGCAGACAAATTGGGGATACCTATTTTGCCACTTCTTGAACTCACATTGATTATTACTCCAAAGTTTTTCTTTATCATATGTGGAAGAATAAGCTTTTACAGAAAAGAAAAGTGCCTTTAAGGTTTATTTGAATAGTCTTATCCCATTCTTCATCAGTTATATTTATCAGATTTTTATATGTTAGAAATCCCTGCATTATTAATCAGGATATCTACTTGTTCGAATTTTTCTATTGTTGCTTTAACAAGTGAATTAACATCAGAAGGTATACTTACATCACATTTGAATCCCATTACTTTTTGTTTTTCATTAACAATGGAATTTGTATTAATTTCTTTAACTGTTGTATCTACATCATTTTGATTTCTTGAAGACAATACTGTATTTAAATCCACTTTTTGCCAATAAAGATGCAGTTGCTTTTCCTATACCTTTAGTTGAGCCTGTAACAATTGCAGTAGCAGCCAATTATTATTAAATTTATTTAAAAATAGATAATAATATTCTTTGTACATTGCTATTTAACGCTGTATTGTGTTCTAGAGAATAACTGTAATCTTAAGGACGAGTAAACGATTTGTTTTTATTCTATATAAAGTAATTATCTTTTTCTAATTACTATAAGGAATTTCCATATTATCATGATATACAACTTAATGGATATGATGAAGTTTCTAATTTAGCGATTTTTTGTGATTCACCATTATTTTCATCTTCTATTATTATGGAATTTCTAGTATTAGTTTGAATAATAACATCTGGGTAACTGGTTTGATTTTCATTGTTTTCTGTTTTGTCATCTAGCGGAGAAATATTATCATAATCTATATTAGTTTGTAATATGCATTTTTTATATTTGGCATCGCATTCATCACATCCATCACATTGTTTATAATAAAAATATGAAAAAAATCCTATCAAGGTAACCAATATCCGATAATACGACAGATTTAATTTAATAAAATGTGTCTGGACAAACAAATGGTTTCTAATTCAACATTGTCTTTGTACATCTTTTTTTAGCTCTGGATCCCAATTGTTAATGACATCAAACCCTAACAAGATTTCATCTCTTCTAACTAGGGATTGGTTGTAATAGGACCATTTCACAGAATTTGTTGGTGGATGTTAGCTAAATGTATTTGGGAAAGGAACCATATGACAAAGTAGTTATCATTTGTTATTTTATATATAATTATAAGGATAAAATCGATTAACTACAAGTTAAATCCTTAAGAAGGTCTAATACCAAATTTCTTGGTTATAGTTTGCATGCTATATTTATTTTTTATTAATGTTACCTTTTTTGATCCTTTATATGACATCTTCCAAAGGCTCTGTTAACTTAAGATATTATCTCTTTATTGTGTTGGTCAACGAATAGATTAAGCCATTGTTTCACATGCTTTAATTTGCACTTGTTCTTTGTTCTACATGGAAAATAGTAATCAAAGCTACTATTCTATCTTTTATCTACTGCATGTTCTTCAATAATGCTTTTCTCATCCTTGTATACAAAAGAATGAAGATGGTGAACAAGTTTTAAAAACTTGCAGGCTTGTGGTGGATACCAAGACCGCCCTGTCTGATGATGAAACAGAATGTAATCCATACTTGTTTACTACTTGCGACAGAATTCGCTCAGCCACCACAAACATGTTTCGCTCTTTTGATATATCAATTGCGAGGATTTCTTTATCATTTGGTTCAATAATAGTCCAATCAAGCCATATTAATTCATGATCTGCTTTTATCGCAGTTTCATCTTTTTGTATTCAAGAATACTATTTAATTTTCCTTCTTTGCGAGAAAATTTTTTTGGTTTGTATTTTTGAATCCAGTTCCAGATTGATACAATATGACTTATTTTTATTATTTGTAAAAAAGATAGTGATTTTGAAGTATTTCTAAATAATAAATCATAAGAAAGTACAAGTATAATCCATAACCAATGATTTGTGAAGGTGTTCTAATTCTAGTGGACATACAAGATATGATTGTTTTAAATCTATATGTTTTTCCTTAAGTTAACAGTTATGTAAATACTTGAATAATCTTTAATGTAAAGAGAATGTGCTTATTTAGATTTGTTAATTTTTAAAAACTTGAGAATATGTTAAAAAATACAACAATAATTTTGTAAATGAAAACAAGCAGTATCAGTTTACAGAAGAACATACAACATTCTTTACACAACTGTTAACTTAACAATTTAAAGCCTTATATAATTATAATAAAGATTATATCCAAATATGTTTTTAAAATATATTCCAAAAAGATTACCATTATTATTTACATTTACTATATTTTTAGTGACAATTGTAACAAGCCAAACAATAAGTTCTGCATTGGGCTTGACTCCCTCTACTAATTCTTCTTATCCTACATCTGTCTCTTACTCTTTGCCCTTACACAAAAAGAAAAAAATAATAATTCAACATCATCATTTAAAATAACTAATCAGATAAAAGCGCTGCTAAATGATCTTGTAGATAAAAATAAAACTAATGCTGCAATTGCTATAGGATTTGTCAGATCCTAATGGAACTCAGTTCTATGGTCATGGTAAATTGTCTAATACAAGTAACGCTACAGTAGACCAAAATACAATTTTTGCCATCGGTTCCAATACCAAAGTATTTACTACAATTCTTTTGGCAGACATGGTAAACAAAGGTCTTATTAAATTAAATGATCCTATTGAAAAGTATCTTCCATCTAATGTTAAAGTACCTCAATATAAAGGACATAAAATCACCATTGAAGATTTAGCTACACATACATCTGGATTACCTAATTTGCCTTCTAATTATTGTCCTGGTTTGATCCTACAACAGCAGCAATTCAAGATACAATTCAATACCGAATAAGATTTGATGAACTGTGCTAAAAACTATACATTTGACCAATTCCATCAAGCCTTGTCAAATACTTCTCTTTCAAGAGAACCAGGTTCAAAATTTGAATATTCAACTTTTGGTATGGGCATTGCTTGGTCATATTTTAACCTTAAAATCAAATATGTCATCTTTTGATGAACTTTTGTCAAAAAGTATTCTGGATGTGTTGGAATGAATGGCACAAGCATTAGTCCTTCAGACTCACAAAAATCTCGATTAGCATTGGACACTTTAATCGGTCAAGAACTACCCATATGGAATGTCTCAAATCCTATTGCACCAGGTCGCGGCACTTTATTCTACTGTGAGTGATATGTTAAAATTTTTATCAGCTAATATGGGATTAATTAAAACAAAATTAGATAATGCAATGCAAGAATCCCATTTAATAAGACATAGTACTAATCATTTATTACCAAATAATTTACAAGCATCAGGTAATAATAAAATAAACTTGGATTTTATGTTGGTTTAGGTTGGATGATAACTACAAACTTTGGTCAAGAAATAGTATGGCATAATGGGGCCACTCCGGATGGTTATAATGCCTTTATGGTTTTTAATCCTGCAACGGAAAGAGGTATAGTAATTTTGTGCAGTGCCGATACTTCAAATGCTCCTATTAACAACATAATGTTCAATCCAAAGGATAATCTTTCACATGCAATAATGGAGTTGCTCAATCAGCAATGACTGTCAAATGTGGTATTGGATATCGTTATCGATGAAATATAAATACGAATAAAAAGGATATATCCAATCTCATCCACGGTTATGACAAATTATTAGCCCATTTGAAAACTATGGATGAGTATAGAGTTTTTATTGCTAATGTTATTCATACTTTACCCATTGTGGTGATCTATCAATGTATTATCTACTCAGCACAATAAAATCATTATAAATTAGAATACCGAATAAGGTAAAATATGTTTAAAAAAACCGAAATTAGCATTAATTTTTTGGGTTTGTTATAATGATTATAAATAAATTAAATATTAATTTTTATTACATTTTTGTATATACTTGAAAAATAGACACACATCATTTTTGCCGCATATCCCACTCGGTCCATTACAATAACGGTTCTTTTAAATGGGTTCTACGAATAAAAGGTGTATAATAAAGGGTGACAGAACTCAATAATCAAGAAGAGGAACTTTCCATCTGGAAACTGTATTTATTTGCGTTAAAATCGCCGTTAACCAGAGAAAAGTATCAAGGAAGAATAGAGAAATTCTTTAACTTTTTAAGTCTGGAAGGAAAAACAGTTGAAGAGAAAAGCTCAAGATTTGTTCAAAAATCAGAAGAGGAAGGAAATCAATGGGTTTTCAACTAATGTTTTAAAATTCATGATGTATCAGCTAGACAGAGTTAATCAAAAGGAAATTGTAGGCTCAACAGTCCAGAACTATCTAAAAAGTATCAAACTATTTTGTGAGATGGCAGATATTAATATCCAATGGAAAAAGATAACAAGAGGACTTCCAAAGGGGAAAAGTTATGCAGATGATAGAATTCCCACAGATGAAGAAATACAAAGATTATTAAAATATCCCGATAGAAGAATTAAAATCCATAGTGTATACAATGACATCTTCAGGTATCAGATTAGGTGCATGGGATTACCTACGGTGGGGGAATATAAGACCCATCGAAAAGAAAGGTATAGGCATTGTAGCCGCAAAAATGATTGTATATGAAGGAGAAGACGAAGAATACTTTACATTCATTTCTAAAGAGGCATTTTTGGAACTAAATGAATGGATGCAATACAGACAGAAATCAGGCGAATTAATAGATGAATATAGATGGGTTATGAGAGATTTATGGGATAGGGAGCATTGAAAGAAGCAAAAGGGTTGGTTACAAAACCCAAAAAATTAGCATCATCAGGCATAAAGAGATTGATTGAAAAAGCTATTTGGGCCATGGTCTTAGAAAGAACTTGAAAATGGAAAGAAAAGACACTCTTTCTCAGCAATTCACAGCTTTAGTAAATGGTTTAAGACTCAGCATGCGATAGCAGGTAAGAAGCCTCATTAATATAGAAAAGTTGTTATCTCATAGTATTGGTATAAGTAACTCTATTATCGGCCAACAGAAAATGAACTACTTGATGATTATCTTAGAGTTGTATAGACTTGCTAAGTATAAATAAACAAAATAAATTACAAAAGCAATTGGATGAATATGCTGAAAAAACAATGAAGAAACCTATCTCTCATAAAATGAAAACTGCAAGAAAAAGATGAAGAACTTAATGAATTAAAAAACCAAATGAAAATGATAAATGACTCTTATACAATACTATCTTACAAAGTATCAAAATTAATTAAAGATGACCGCAAAATAATAGTCAATTAATAATCTCTTAATATTAATTTGTTATTTCTTTAGTATATTAATTATTTTTATGATATTATATCAGCATAGTGATAATGTATAGTAATCTATATAAGATTTATTTCAAGTTGAACTAAAGGAACTAGAATATCAGAACATTTTGAGCTAATGTCTGCATCCCATTAAGTATAGTAGAAATAGCAATATTACAATCAAATGATTAGGTGTATTCTTCTTCTATCGTCAGTATTGGAATTGTATAGTTAATCTGCTAATATATCGTTTCAACTTATATTCTCCGGAAAAACTGAATAATAATCAAATCTAACATTAATTCTGCTTGAAGCATAATAATGATTAACAAATTAGTTGATATCTAGTGGCTTATCGCAGATAAATTATATTTAAGATTATGATAGGTGTTTATAAAGTATAGTCTATCATTTTAATCATATTTTCATTGCCCAATTATGAAGTGGTTCTTATCCAAATGTAAATACATATGCTTGAAATCCTTTTCCTTTAACATCTATTACTAGCAAATGAAAATCATTATCATATGATGGATGATTTACTATGTTATATAGCCTTGGATAATCAATTATAAATTTAGAATCGTTTTTTGTATCTACGCCTTTGGAATAATTGGGCAATAAAGAATTATCTTTATAAACTATTCCTTGACCGGTACCACCTGCTACCAAGTTTACAGACTTTGCAGAATAGATTAAAACAATACGACCCGTATCACTTTGTAATTCAACATTATCATGATTATTTTTCCATTTCCCTTCAAGATATATTGTATTAGGTTTGATAGATGAATTTGATATTGATGGTGTGGTATATGTTACAATTTGTCCTGGCTGAATACCATCTGAATTTCCTATTGCTGAATTTGACCCTTGATTTCCAAAATACAATTCTGGTGTTTTAATTTTTGAAAAATTAACAGGTTGTTCAAGAAAATTATGAATATTATTTGTAGAATTAAATTGAGATTTATTCTCGTATGGTAATGTTGTATTTCTATTATCAATATTTTTTATTTCCTTGTTACTATTTCTTTCAGATAAGAGTGATTGAATTACCTTTTCTGTTTGATTATAATCGCCTTCACCAATTTTATCATATCTTATAAGCCCTTGATCATCAATAAGATACATTCTTGGCCAATAATTGTTTCCATAGGCATTCCAAATTTTATAATCATTATCTTGTATTACGGGATATTTTATACCGTATTTTTGTAATGAAGCCTTTACAAAATCAATATTTTTTTCAAATCCAAATTCTGGTGTATGAACTCCAACTATTACTAACCCTTTATCTGCGTACTTTGTATTCCAGTCTATAAGATGTGGAAGAGTTCTTAGAACATTAATGCAACTATAAGTCCAAAAATTTACAAGCACCACTTTTCCTTTTAAGCCTGCCATTGTTAGCGGCTGGCCATTATTATTAATACTATTGATGTTTTTTATACTTTCACCAGTTTTCTCAAATTCAGGCGCAATTTTAGATTGAGAGAAATATGTTAAATAACTAATTGTTAATATGCATGCAATAATCACCGTTGTTAAGATAATGATTTTTTGTTTCGATTTCAATCCCTTTTTGCCTTTTATTTTGTATTAGTTGTATTATTTTTGCCAAAGAAATTAGAGATCTGTTTTATAACAAATTGTGGTTGCTCTTCGGGAACAAAATGTCCTGTATTTGGAACTTTAATACCTTGAACGTTTTGAGCTAGTATATTCATTCCATACACAACACTAGGCATAGTAATATTGCCTCCTAATACTGGAATATATCCTCCACCTATAGCCAATACTGGCATTGTAAGCTTTGTTTTTGAATAATTTTGATTGTCAATTGCATCCTGTGGAAAAGCTCGATAATACTCAAATCCTGCATGCATCCCACCTGGAGCAGAATAATGGCTAACATATTCATTGATATCTGCCTGCTTTATTGCAGATGGATTGTATGCAAGACCATGATAGAACCATGATAAATACGTCATCTCTTTACCTTGTACAAGGGCTTCTGGTACATTTGGTACTTGATGGAATAAGCCCCACCATATTGGCGCTCTTCCGGGAGGTCCAAAACCAGGAATAGTGAGTTCCATGACCACTAATTTCTTTACTTCTGTAGGATGTGCAGCTGCGTAAGAATAGGCCACCTGTGTTCCTATATCATGACCTACTAGGAAAATTGTTTTAAATCCTAACTTACCAACTAGTTGATGTATATCTTCAGCTGTGGTCTTACCATCATAACCAGTAGGTGGTTTTGAAGAATCTCCAAGACCTCGCAGATCAGGTGCAATAACAGTATAGTTCTTTGCTAATGCTGGCATAATATTGTGCCATGCATACCATGTTTCTGGCCATCCATGTAATAATACTATAGGATCTCCATGACCACCTATTACATAGTGCAATTGAATACCATTAACAGAAGCTATGTGATGTGAAAAGGTCATATTATCGATGGTAAAGGAATTGCCTTGCAAACTAGATGGATCTTGTAGAATTAAAGACGTTTGGTTGGTTTGTGATTTGGTACTTGCTGCATTTGATTTTGTTTCATCTGTGCAAATACATTAGTAAAAAGATTTATTGTAATGCCATTTGTTAAAAAAATAGCAATTATTACTATATAAGCATATAATAATATTTTATATGACATTTTTATATTAGCCAATACATTTTTGAAGTATTTAAGATTTTTATTGTTAACTTTTACTATAATTACAAAAAAATTTAAAATTAATTAAAAAATTATATTTCTTTGTATTCTCTTCAATTCTTGTAAGATTTCATAATCTAGAGCATTGAAACCACTTTTCTTTAATTTACCATATTGAATATAGTAATATCCAAAATATCAAATATAATCAGTCACACCTACTAAGTAAGAAACTACTACTGTTATTAAATAGGCATTTATAGAAGATATGTTAGAGATGCAAGTAGGAATTGATAGCTTCGCAGCAGCACACGATGATGTCAGTCTCTCCTCCATTGCTCGAAACCAGTTTGCCTGGAGTTTTTGCTGCAGGTGACGTGCGAGGGGGCAGCATCAAGCGTGTTGTATCGGCTGTAGGAGAAGGATCAATTGCAATCTCATTTGTTCATCAAATACTCCAGGAATAGGCATAAAATATACAAAAATAAATGAATTTGTAAGGTTTGTCATAATATCTTGCTGCTTTTTTGTTTATGAGGGCCTATAGTACATAGAGATATAGTTTCTTGTATTGCAATTACAAATTAGATATCATATACATATCAGTGGCTCTGTAAAGTTAAGGAAAAAGTTATAGATTTTATCATTGCTTATTATATATGATACAACAAATAAGAAAAAGAACAGAACTCAAAGATATAGTATATTCTTTACATCTTTATTTTCTTGGTCTTTCGTTAAGAAATACCTCTAAAGCCATATCAAAATTTGTTCAAAGAAGTCATAGTGCGATAAGAGATTGGATACAAAAGTATAAACCTGAAAGATTATTTCATAGCAAGACCAAGATATCTGAATTTTTGTATATTTTAAAAGATGAAACTCAACTGAAGGTGGGTTCAGAAATCATATGGCTTTGGATAGCTATCGAATCTGAAACTAAGAATATTCTTGCAATAAGCATATCCAAAGAGCGAAACATGTTTGTTGCTGAAAGATTTCTTTCTGATATTGTAAATGAATTTGGCCAGCATCCCGTTTCAACAGCAGATGGCGGTACATGGTACCCACAGGCCTGCAAGTTTTTGAAACTAAAGCATCATTTGCATTCTTTTGTATATAAGGATGAGAAAAGTATTATTGAAAGGACTATGCAATATATTAAAGATAGAACCGAGTGCTTTGACGATTACTTTCCATGCAAAAAGAAAAAATGTAAATTGAAACATGTTCAACAATGGATAAATCTGTTTGCCGATTATCACAATAAAGTAATAACTCCTTAACTTTACAGAGCCATATCAGTTGTTTCCAGACTTAAATATTTTTACTCATTCAAGCCATTTTACTTTATTATTTATTTGAACCAAAAAAGTTTTTGCAAAATATGACCAAAACCACTTATTATTGTAAAAACTTTCTATGGGTAAGCATTTCGATATTATTACATCTACTTAATCAAAAATATGATTATATATGCTCATTTTGATTACATCACTTGTATACAACAATACTTCCTTGTAATGATGATGCTACATCTGGCATCACCCTAAGAGCTTCACTCATAGTAAAGCAATGTGTTCCCATAAACTCTTGGGCTCCTCCAAGCTTACTTTGCCATTTTGGTAACATATCGTTTACACATTGACCATTAACTGCTTCAAGATATTTATTAAATATAAACCAAGGATTTTCAAAGTGCCCTACTTGTTTAGCAATATCACCAAATGTAATCTCTTGGTTGGCCTTTGCTGCTGCCTTTTCCAAATCTGAAATAAACTCCTGTTGTACCATTACATCATTTCTTGTTCCTAACTTTGTAAGGTGACCGCCAATATAGGTATCAAAGTCATAGTTATTTAGGATAATATCGTGTGCTCTAATATATCCTCCCACATCTGTAGATACAGCTAAATACGGAAATGGAACCCATCCAGGAAACACTATGTCAACCAACATCAGTACTTTTTGGTTTGGAGCATAAATGAAAATATTTCCAGGTAAATGATTAGGGCCATAATAATCTAACTTCAGTGTTTGATTTCCAATTTGTAATGTATAATTCTTGGAAAAACTTATTGTAGGTATTGGGGGAACAGTTGAAGCATTTATACCTACTGCTTTTGCTCTTTTTAATTCAGCAGTCGTCTCGTCTTGTGCTATATAAGTTGCATTTTTTGGAAATATATTTGCAGAGCCAATATGATCTAAATGAGCATGGCTATATATTACATAAGTAACTGGTTTATTCGTCACTTCGGATATGGCTTTGAGATAATTCTTACCATAGTTGGAGGGGCATCAACTGCTACAACACCTTTGTCTGTAACCATGAACATTGTCTGATACGCACCATCAGTTAACCAATAAAGTCCACCACGAATTTGCTGAACTAGGTATCCTTTTGCAGGGATTTTAGGTCCAATTGCAGCTGCAGGTAATGCTGAGCCTGTATTATTTGTGTTATTACTTGACTCACTTGCGGCCTTTGCCATCAGCAAAGATGTGAATTTATCTATGTCCAAGTCTTGACTGCTGTATATAACATTGCCAAAACCACCTGTGTTCACAGTAGAAATTTGATTGAGAGTGGAAACTTTGTTTGGATTTATCAATTCTTGTGCCTTTGTTTCTCCAATACTAATTCCAAACATAATAATAGTTACAACTCCGATTATTATCAACAAGAAAATATAATTCATAGATTAACATATTTATTCTTTTATTTAAATATATATTTTAATATAATTTTTATAAAGAAATTGATAATTATGCTAATATCTCATGTTTTTCTCCTATTTTATAATTTATATAATGACCTAAAACAATAGAAATTAATACATCGATGGAAAGGTTGTTGATGTTGCTCAAGTGATGGTAGTATGTATTGTATTAATACTGTTGCTGATTTTGCTTTTGTTATCTTATAGCATTAAATCATATAGTTGCATCCTTTAATTATAAGTTTCAAAAATACCGAAGATCGGATTTCAAAGGTTCTAGAATTATTCATTTTGCCTCTTTTAATGTCGGTTAGTAAAAATAATTGGTGCAAGAAACAGTTGATCGTTTATTATTGTGCAGCAATCATATTATGTTAAAGAGTATGGATAAACCAGAGTCATCTCCTTTGGTTGATGTAAATTCTATAATGAAGAAATCTCAAAGTAGAGTTTAGAATACATTAGGTGGAGAACCAGAGTTTATTCTTTCTGTTGATGAAACTCAAAATGTTTTGGATAAATTTGCTAAATCAAAAATGAAGTTTGTAATTTTAAATGTCGAAATTGTTGAATCTACAAAGTTATCTATGACTCTCCCTTTAGATAGACTGACAAAGATGATTCAAACCTTTAATCAGGAAATGTCTCTATAGTTAAGGAATTTGGATGATTTGTTCTAAACATATGGGAGACGCGGTTCTTGCATTTTTTGTTGTTTCTAGCCATCAATCTCAAACAAAAGTCGTATGTAAGTGCAGATAACTAAAATATATACCCTAAATAATGAATCGATTAATTTATTATATGAATTTTTCTTTTATCTTGTATTATCTAATGTTGTCGATATTTGTTGCGCAAATATCATATAAGATTGTTCTATCCTGTTTAGATAACAATCACCATTTCTATTGATATGACATGCAGTTATATTGAGATGGACAAAAATTATTGAATACTTGCTGTTGATATCAACTAGATATGGAACACTAAATACTAAAGAAACAAATAGATTTGCTTGGGCATTATAGTTTTCAGGCATCAATCATTCGCAAATCTCAGAGTAATTATCTTTTATTTAAACTTTTATAAAGCGACACCAAAGACACCAATTTTAAAGGAATTATCCTTAAATAACTATGTATGCCTCATATTTAAACATTACAGCATAAAATAACGTATCTTTATATACGTTTTCTCATAACAAAATAAATTAAAATAAATCAATCAATAAAATCATAATATTCTTTCTTAGGCCTTATTCATACGTAGCGCTTGGACATAATTTAAAATCTTTTAGGATCATCCCAATGGATACAGGTCCGCATACTAATGCTAGTTTGTGGTTATATTGACAGTCCATATAAAGAAAAATATGTAATGCATTATTGGAATCTGTTTTAAACCAACATATTCTTACATATCCCAAACAGATATTTCCTGAAGGGATTCTCAGTAATCTATTTTTTAAATGTCCTCCTACAGATTTTTAAGTATTGGTCAAACAATACATTGAAGACTTAATTGCTTCTCTACTCCAATACCATAAATAAGCAAAAATATCAAAGGTGTTATTTCTTTTATGGATTCTTAATCTATTATATACAGGAAAACTCCTCCCTGAAAGTCAAGGAATAAACTATCACAAAAAACCTATTGTCGAAGGAGATATTGCTAAAATTCCTTTGTATATAATAATTTTTCCAAGATAATATTAACAAGAGGGTAAGAATCATTCTTTGCTGATAACTCGATGGATATCAAGATTCAACGATTTAATATTATAATATTGATTTTGTCAGGGTCAGTAATCGCATATATTGCTTATCCATTTATCAGTATCCTTATCTTTGTCAACCCTTCAACAATGCTCGAGTCATTAACAAGACCTCAATTAAGTAACGCTTTTATTTTAAGTTTAATTTCTTCAACGATCTCTACACTGCTTCTTGTTTTCTTTGGAATACCGCTTGCATATTGTTTAGCCCGATATAATTTCCAAGGCAAATCGATTATAAAGATTATAGTTATTTTCCCCTTGGTTCTTCCTCCCCTTGCAAGTGGTGCTCTTCTATTAGGAGTATTTGGCCCATCCTCACCTTTAGGAGAAGGTCTTCCCTCTATAGAATTTACACAATCTCTTATTGGAATAATAATTGCGCAAACCTACGTAGCTTCACCATTTATGATTCTTGCAAGTCAAGCATCATTTGAATCAGTTGACGAGTCGTATGAAAAGGTGGCAAGAGTTCTAGGTAAAAGCAGAATCGAGACATTTATCCAAGTAACACTTCCATTAGCTAAAACTGGGTTGGTAATAAGCATCCTGTTGACCTGGCTGAGGGCGATAGGGGAGCTAGGAGCAACAATGATGATGTCATATAATCCCCACACAGTTTCAATTCAGATTTTTGAAGATAATTCAATTGGTGGGCTGCGGCAAGCAATACCTGATATAATAGCAGTCATTATACTATCCCTCATTGCATTAGTTGTAGTATCCACCATAAAGAAAAGAGACGAAAGCAGTCTGAAGATTGGATGGTCCTGATTTACAAGTGGTATTAGAACTTGTTAATATCACCAAAAAATTTTCTGGATTTACAATAGGTCCCTTGAATTTGAAAATAGCCGACGATGACATTTTAGTAATGCTTGGACCTACAGGAAATGGCAAAACCACAATTCTTAACCTGATTGTCGGGTTGCTCAAGCCAGATGGTGGTTATATTGTTCTAGATGGAGTAGATATAACTCAGCAACCTGTAGAATCCAGAAATATAGGATACTCATTTCAAAGGCCTAGTCTTTTTCCTTATTTGAATGTGTATCAAAATATTACTTTTGGTCTTAAAAAAAAAGACAAAAAAAACAAAGACCGTCAAATTAAAAAGCTTGTTGAAAATCTGGGAATATCACATCTCATTAATAGACGTATTCAAGGACTTAGTGGAGGTGAAATGCAAAAGATATCTTTGGCAAGAACACTTATAGTTGAACCCAAAATAATGTTGATGGATGAGCCTCTTGCAAACCTTGACGATCCCACCAAAAGAAATTTAAGAGTAGAGATTCGACAAGTGCTTAAAAAGCAAAAAATATCTTGTATATATGTAACCCATTTTGAAGATGATGTTTATGCACTTGCTGACTCTGTAGCGATATTAAGAAATGGGTGTATAGAAAAGGTAGATAGGCTGAGAACATTATTATCCTATTCTAATAATTCATCATCGTTTTTATCAGAGATTTTTCATGGAGGGTACAATTACATAGAGGGTAATGTGGTAGAGTCAAAAAATGGTATCACCACGATCATAATTGGCTCCTATGGAATCAAATTATTAGGAGACCATAGGGTTGGGTCAACAGTTGGAGTTTTAATTAGACCTGAAGATATAATTCTCTCGATGGAAATGGTAAAAACAAGTGCACGTAATATCATAAAGGCGAAAGTGGTAAATATTACTAATACCAAAGCTACTGCAATAGGTGTTATAGATATACACCTTGTGATAGATCACATTCATCTGGTATCCAAAATCACAAATGAATCCAGAATTCATCTGGGAATTAAAGTAGGTGACCATGTTTATGCTATGTTTAAAGCTACATCTCCACAGGTAATTCGTGAAGCAAAATATGCAAATGAGGATAACAGAATTTAAAATTTCAATACATACTTAAGGATATTAGAAACTATACTGCCTAACATAAATACGCTAATTCACTTTCCTTAATAGATACTTTACTATGTCTAGGTTAAAGCGCCTTGTTCTATAATATTTAGCAATTGATGATTTTAAATCGATCAAATCCTGGATAATACTTTGATACCAACAAATCATACTTTCCCTGTCTCCAACATTCTTCAACAGCATTAAACTCAGGTGAACCTTTTGGTAAATAGAATATTTTTACTGAATTCTTATTCTTCTCCAAATATTTCTTTATTTTATGTGATTGATGCTGGTCTTGCTCTATCTGTAAACATGATAACCTTTCCTAGTTTTTTCTTTATTTGTTTCAAATAATCAAGGAAAGTATCTTGGTTAAACTTATCATACTGACGAAATAATTGCTTACCTTCCATGGTAAGTGTACCAAAAACACATGTCCTTTGATGCGAACCTGTAACTGTAACTACAGGTCTAATCCCTTTTGGAAGCCATAATTTTCTTCTGATAGTTACATCATGTACAAATATGGATTCATCCTGTACTGCTATTGTGAATCCTTTTGGGATTTGCGAGAGTAATTCTTGTACCCCTTTTTGAAAGTATCTTTCTCTTCTTTTGATGCAGTATTAACGAATCTCTTTTGTGGAACCTTTGGTGAAAAGCCCCACTTGTGAAACAATCTATAAATATGTACTTCGTGGTATCTTACACCTGTCTTTTTATAGATAATATCCATTACTTGTTTGGCTTGCCAACCTGCCTTGTTTTCAGATATTTCCTGTCTTATTTTTGACATCGTTTTTTCTGGGATTAGCGGTGGTCTACCGCTGCGTGGATGGTCTTTTAATCCTTCTAATCCATGTTTATTAAATCGGTCTAACCATTTGTAAGCCCACCATCTTGATTTGTATAATTCTCTTTCTGCTACTTTGGATGCTTCCTGACCATCAATTCTAACTCGTCTAACAAGTAGAATTCTTTCTTTTACATTCGAATCTATCTCTTTTTTATAAGCATTGTTCAACTGTTCAGAAGAAATATTCCCTAGAGACAATAATATTAGAAAGAAATAACTAAGCTAAATATATTAAGAGTAAAATTATTTTACCATTGTATGAATTTATTATTTGGATCCTTTCTTTCATATCCATCATTTAGATGTTCTTTATTTCTTAAAGCAAATTCAAAGTATCTAATCAATTTAAAAGGTAATTTATTGCTTCTTTAATCTTTCTATCAATTATCTAGTTAATAAACTAGTAACATAATTCATTATTCTTTTTCTTTTAATTGGAGCATTACCTACCTTTTTGTATGTAATTTTGTATCGAATATCCAATAGAAATGGATTTCTTTTAAAAAACCAAAATAGCCTTAGATTATTTTTATATATGAGATTAAAACAGAATTACAAATTATTATATGATCACTCAGATAATTTTCTGCTTCCTTTAATATACTAAAAAAATAAAAATATAAAGCATCTATTTATATCAAAGGATAGAGTCAATAAATTTTATGTTAACTAAATAGAAATAGCATTATATAATATTTAATATTTTTCTTTTCTTTATTAGGTATTAGAAAATCAATTACTGTTACTACTATTAGGTTAGGAATGCTACAACTAGTATTTTCATATTTATTTTATAATATTTGCGATTAAAAATAAAAAAGGTTTTTGTTATAATTTGTTATCTGTACCTCTCCTTCTTTGTTTAGAATGTTATATGTAAATTTTTATTATATTGTTATAACAGAAACGAAAGAAAAAAAAGAAAAATGTATTTTCAGAATACTTTTTTGTTTTGTTATTATATTTGATTAATGGTGATCTTGGTCTGATACTCCTGCATTACCACCGAGGTTAGCATTTACACAGAGACCTGCGTTATTGCCTGAAAAACCAACAGGTGAAGCTGGACCGGATGATACAGTTGTTGAATGGTGTGATTGTTTACATTTTTGATTAATGCTTTGGTGTGTATGAGATTTTTTATGTGATGCATAGGCATTGTCTGAACTTGCTGCAATAGTACCTGCAACCATTATTGCTGCAAATGCTATTACTACTAATGCTAAAGATGCTTGTTTTTTAGATATAGTTGTCATTTGGTATTTATATACAGTTGCTTGTATATTTGTAGTATAATACTTTATAGTATAACATTATACTGTTAATTTATACTATGATTTAACTATAATAGATTTATAGAACATTATTTTGTGATATTGTTTTTTACTAAATCCCATATATTACCAAATAGTAAAGAGTACGTATTTCAAAGAAATAGTATATGTAATGTTTTTAGTAACTGCTATCCAAAGATAAAGCAGGAAAAAGGAAAAGGAAATAATATTATTTTAAATAACCGTATTTTAGGATACATCTGCTTTGATTTAAGCAGGCATAGAAATTGCAATGATTCTATAGTAATTAGTCAGTGGTATATGTATAATACATGGTTATTCCGGAAAAAAATTTATTACTATTATTTATTCTTTTGTATATAATATTCAAAGAATATAAAGCAAAGATTGGTAATATCACTTTATAATATTATAACGATTTTAATATCTGCAAGGTTATTTGTGAATTAAATATGGACATGATATTATAAAGCAATATATACCCTGTTTATTACTATGAAATTAAATGTTCCTAAATTTAAATAATTAACAAAATAAAACTATTCTGGATAAGGTAAACTTAATCTTGAATAGAGTTAATTTACCAATACGAAAAATGAGATTATGCACTAACACAGAAATAGATATCGTTCTTATTTTATATTCTGACAAATCAAGTAGATATATTTTTTGCGTTCATACAAAATATCCATTAAATCACTATAGTGGATATTGTGGGTTTCTATTAATTAAAAGAATTAGATGAAGATATTAAGAAAGAGAAAATTATATTATACTTGTCATGCAACAAACTGGTCCACCAACAATATCTATACGTGCCAATATCTGGATAGTTATACCTATAGCTGCTTTAATTGCGGCTATTCTGACGGCTAATTTTTTTTCCTCAACTATGTACATATATTTAGTTCAATACTATGGACAGGAACTGACATCTTTATGGCTTTTATATTAGGTCCAATACTTAGAAATGTAAGTCTTTCTACGCGTAAAGAAATTATTTCTTGGCTTATGCCAAAAATGGTATTTTTTATGCCGACTGTCTCTGCTATTACAACAACTGCGGGATACTTCCTTGCTTCAAAAATGGGTTTAATTACACTAAATTCTCCAACAGTTTATTGGATTTCTGCAGTATTGGTTATTGTTACTATAATGAAGGTAACAGGATTAGGCATACTCCTACCTACTAACATTCGTGTGTACTTTGAAATAAGAAAGAGCCAATCAGATATGTCAAAGGTTCAAAAGCTTATGAAACGATATGTCAAAGTAGTTGCCATTCAGGCAGCATTGCAATTTACAATAATTTTTATAATGGCAGGGTTTGCAACAGGATTCTCCCTTCATGTATAAAAATAAAGTTTCTGTGTTAGCTACATTTTTTAATAGTATTATCAACCATTATGATACAAAAGTTTTATCAAATTTCAGATATATTTATTAATTTTATATATCAAAATGAGTTTAGAAAAAAAGTAAAGTTTGAGTATTCATACCTTTTTAAACTTATTATTAATTGAATTATTTATTTCATTAAATTTCAATTAGGTTATAAGGTAAAAGAGGAAATGCTATACTTTATATCAAATAATTCATTTATGGAAAATCATGCATAGTGGATAAGATACTACCTTTTGATTTTGTCTTTTAAACAACCACACAACCAATAGATGGAATCAAACTAAATTATGGACTATTAATACCATACATGTTGTAACCCTCAATCACTTTTATATCAAGAAAAATTGTTAAGGTATACCACCTTAATATCTATCCTTCTATAAATTTTAATATCCAAATATAGCAAAAGCCAAAGACTTTATTTCATTTAGATTGAGACTATCTAAATAATTATACTAGAGAATGAGTATGATTGTGATAGAAGAGTAGTTAAATAAGTCATGGACTTGTAATAAAATGGCTATTTAACCATTAACTACCTATCAACTTTAAAAAGAATAAATGGAATTTTATTTTAAATTAATTAAGTATCTATTTTTATTTTTTAATAGTAGTTATATCTTTTATTTGATCTAATAAACTTTTCACTATATTTAATTCGGCGTGTGCTGTAGGTATATCTGCTTTATCTAATGCTTTTATAGCACCTTTAACATGTAGATTAACCTGATCAAGGCAGATTGGAGGACAGAATCCTTTAATCGCATTTGCCTCATTACTGGAACTTGTCGATATTGTAAGGAATGTCGCTATAACCAATAGAGATGATAACGTTACTATAATTTTTTTCAGATAATCTTAAAATATATCATAATTATAAGAAATATGAAATTTTGAATAATTATAAATGGATACATTTCTTGATTATCTAAAGATTATACATATCAAATTTCCAAAATGCTATATTATTATGGATGAAGCATCGCCACACTATAAAGCAAGAAAAGTAATACATTATTTTGAGGAAAACAAAGATACTCTAATCCCTGTATACCTTCCAGCTGCATCACCTGAGTTTATGGTGATGTAAGAGGTATGGAACATAGTCAAACGAGATCTGCATATCCTAAAGTATTATCCATCGTTTGCAGATTTTAAAAACAAGGTATCTGGATATTTCAGAACAAAAAGATTTAATTTTGATATGAGGAACTGTTTATTAAGAGATGTTTGGTGACTTATGCTAAATGGTATAATTGGATAATAGAGTCACTTGATAAATACGATTTTTCAAAAATACAACATATATGCGATATTGGTTGGGGGTCATGGATATCTGGTCTCCAATTTCCTTTTGAAATACCCTCATCTTAAAGGAAGTATATTGGATTTGGAGTATATGATGACAAATAAAGAATAATTATTGGCAGGTAAAATAGACGTTGGTGACCGTTGTCAATATATAAGCGGAGATATGTTACTAGTGTTCCTTATGCGGATCTATATATGATGAAGATGATTCTCTATAATAAGATGACTGAATACTCGCCATATCCGAATTGGAGTTTACAGATAACAATTATCATATTAAAGACATATTTATTTTAGTATAAGATGCTTAATTCTATAGTTTCTAAATATTAGATTCTATAGTGTTCAAATAATATGTATTGTCAAATTCAATCTTTTAGGAACGTCATTGACTATGGTGAGCGTAATCTCTATTTGAGACAATAATTTTTCACGTTGTACTTTGAATCTGGTTATTTGTAGATTGATTTCTTTTATTATTTAAAAAGTTAAAATATGTGGTGGAAAATATTAAATACTTGAACCCTACTACTTACCAAACTCAAACCCCCATTTGACCCGAATTCTTGATTCACAACATATTATAGAAATAACACATGAAATACATCAAAATGGTTTCTTATTTGCAGCACCAATCGCTTAGAAATTTACTAGCGGATTTTGTATCTTTGTATACTATATTGTGGATTTCTTTTTCATTAGTTGGTAATACATCTTTAAAATCTGAAAGGTCAAGTGGTGTATTATTTAGTGTAACTATATACTGAATTCCGGCTCTTTTTGCAGATTTGACTTCCAATGGCGAATTTTCAACTACTATTGCTTCTGAAGGTTTTAGATTCAATCTTTCAAGTGCTGTTTGAAATGGCTCAGGATCTGGTTTTCCAATATTCAAATCTTCTCCTGTTATTTTTACTAACCGACCTTAAAAGAGGCAAAATGAATAATTCTAAGACCTTTGAAATCCGATCTTCTGTATTTGTTGAAACTTCTAATTAAAAGGTGCAACTATATGATTTAATGCTATTAAATAACAAAAGCAAAATCAGCAGTAGTATTGATACAATACATACTACCATCACTTAAGCAACATCAACAACCTTTCCATCCATTTATTGATTTCATCATTTTTAGGTCATTATATAAATTACAAATTAGGAGAAAAAACATGAGATATTAGCATATATTATTAATTTCTTTATAAAAATTCTATTAAAATATATGTTTAAATAAAAGAATAAATATGTTAATCTATGAATTCTATTTTCTTGTTGATAACAATCGGAATTGTAACTATTATTATGTTTGGAATTAGTATTGGAGAAACAAAGGCACAAGAATTGGTAAATCCAAACAAAGTTCCCACTCTCAATCAAATTTCTGCTGTGAACACAGGTGGTTTTGACAATGTTATATACAGCAGTCAAGATTTGGACATAGATAAATTCACATCATTGCTGATGGCAAAGGCGGCAAATGAGTCAAGTAATAACACAAATAATACAGGCTCTGCAATACCTGCAGCTGCAATTGGACCTAAAATACCTGCTAAAGGATACCTAGTTCAGCAAATTGGTAGTGGTCTTTATTGGTTAACTGATGGCGCATATCAGACCATGTTCATGGTTACAGACAAAGGTGTTATAGCAGTTGATGCCCCTCCAACTTTAGGTAAGAACTACCTCAAAGCCATATCCGAAGTGACAAATAAACCAGTTACTTATGTAATATATAGCCATGCTCATTTAGATCACATTGGCTCTGCTAATATGTTTCCAAAAAATGCAACTTATATAGCACAAGACGAAACAACTGCTGAATTAAAAAGAGCAAAAGCAATAGCTATTAACGCTTCAACTGTTCCCCCAATACCTACAATAAGTTTTTCCAAAAATTATACTCTGAAAATTGGAAACCAGACACTAAAGTTAGATTATTATGGACCAAATCATTTGCCGGGAAATATTTTCATTTATGCTCCAAACCAAAAAGTACTGATGTTGGTTGACATAGTGTTTCCTGGGTGGGTTCCATTCCCGTATTTAGACTGTAACGACGGATGTGGGAGGATTTATCAGAGCACATGATATTATCCTAAATAACTATGACTTTGATACATTTATCGGCGGTCACCTTACAAAGTTAGGAACTAGAAATGATGTAATAGTACAAAAGGAGTTTATTTCAGACTTGGAAAAAGCAGCAGCAAAGGCCAACCAAGACATTACCTTTGGTGGTATTGCTAAACAAGTAGGGCATTTTGAAAATCCTTGGTTCATCTTCAATAAATATCTTGAAGCAGTTAATGGTCAATGTGTAAATGATATGTTACCAAAATGGCAAAATAAGCTTGGAGGAGCCCAAGAGTTTATGGGAACACATTGCATTACCATGAGTGAAGCTCTTAGAGTCTTGCCAGATGTAGCGTCAACACAAGGAAGTATTGTTGTATACAAGTGATCTAATCAAAATGAGCATATATAATCATATTTTTTGATTAAGTAGATGTAATAATATCGAATTGCTTATCCATTGAAAGTTTTTACAATAATAAAGGTTTTGGTCATATTTTGCAAAAACTTTTTTTGGTTCAAATAAATAATAAAGTAAAATGGCTTGAATGAGTAAAAATATTTAAGTTTGGAGTCAGCTAGATATGTATATGATATAATATATGATATCTAGTTTGTAATTACAAAACAAGAAACTATGTCTCTATGGACTATAGACCATCATAAACAAAAAAGCAGCAAGATATTATGACAAACCTTACAAATTCATTTATCTTTGTATATTTTATGCCTATTCCTGGAGTATTTGATGAACAAATGAGATTGAGATTGATCCTTCTCCTACTGCAGATGCAACACGCTTGATGCTGCCACCACGGACGTCACCCACTGCAAAAACTCCAGGCAAACTGGTTTCGAGTAAGTATGGCTGACGGGCAAGTGGCCATCCATCAGTACTCAGATTTTCTGGCGATAGATCTGGACCTGTCTTAATAAATCCTTTATGTATCTAAGGGCAATACAGCCATCAAGCCAACGGGTATTCGGAGTCAGCGCCAGTCATGACAAATACATGACCAATCTTATGTTCCTCAGTTTGCCCTGTTTGATTATTTTGCCAGAGAACAGATTCAAGATGTTTGTCTCCTTCCAATGTCATGATCTCGGTGTTTGGCCAAAGTACAATCGTAGGAGTCTCTTCGATCTGGCGAATCAGATAGCGCGACATACTCTTGGCCAAACCATCTGACCTTATCAGCATGTGTACGCGCTTTGCCCTCTTTGCCAGAAACACGGCAGCCTGTCCTGCTGAGTTTCCTCCTCCAACCACAATCGCTTCTCCCCCATCACAGGATTGTGCATCCACAAGTGTCGTCGCATAATAAATGCCTAGACCTTCAAAGCGTGACAAGTTTTTCAATGGCGGTCTTCGATACTCTGCTCCTGTCGCAATTATGATAGTGCGTGCTGGAATTCGAGCCCCGTTCTCAACTTCTACGATATATGGTTTGTGTTCACAGACTAGTCGCGTGCCCTTGGCTATGAGTATCTCTGCGCCAAACTTTTGTGCCTGAATATATGCCCGACCTGTGAGATCTTGCCCTGAGATACCGGATGGAAATCCCAAGTAATTTTCGATTCTAGAGCTTGAACCTGCCTGGCCGCCAGGCAGAACCCGTTTCAAACACTAGAACGTCAAGCCCTTCTGAAGCACCATATACTGCCGCAGCTAATCCTGAGGGACCTGCTCCGATGATAACTAAATCGCGGACCTTGGTTTGATCAATAGCGTCATTAAAACCCAGGCAGCTTGCGATTTCTTGGTTACTGGGATTTCGAAGGATAACCTCTCCTCGACATATCAGCACGGGTATCTCGCTGGCGGTAATATGGAAACTATCCAGCATATTCTCTACGTCATGGTCACGTTCCAGTTCTATATAGGAGTATGGATATCCGTTACGCACTAGGAATTCTTTGATTCGAAGCGTATCGGCAGAGTGCATTGATCCAATGAGCACAACATCTCCCATGCCAGCCGCCACCAACTCAAGCCTGCGTAGAACGAAAGCGCGCATCAGGATATCGCCAAGTTCAGCATCTGTCTGCACCAAAGCCAACATATGTTGGCGATCCAGTTCAATCACCTCCCTGACTTTGTGACACGTCATGCGAAATAGAGTTCGGCGCCCTGAGAGCGTGCTGACCTCGCCTGTGAATTGACCGGCGTCATAGACGGTGACAAGAGTCTCAGCCGAGCCCGCAGGGCGCACTATCTCGATCTCGCCTGAGATCACCACAAAGAATGGCACGGAATCTATCCCCCTGCTCTACTAGTACTTCGTCATCGCTGGATCGTACGTATGTGTCTATGAGATGCAATACGACTAATCTGAGCTGGAGTTAATTTCGGAAAAATCTTTTCAATACGAGATCTGGTTAGCGGAATTCCCCTACGTATATTACTCATAGATCTCATCCCTATTCGATTGCTCTCTCCTCCAAATCATCGCTCGAATCTTTTGAGATTCATCTAAGCGATTGTTATTATATCGGTTTAAAGTAGTGTTGAATAAGTTCATTGTTAAGTTCGATATTTATATTAATAATTTATATTCATATTTTTATAATGTATCCATTATTATTAAATTAGAGTTATAGTTGATAGATTTACTATCTAGTGATGGAATATTCAATTAGAAGTTTTACAAATTATAATAACCGTAGAGGCAATTACTAATATACTATTTTATAGATATTAGAAGTAAGTTTGCTATTATTCATTTTATCTAATCTCATCAACAATAAATTCAAATTTTAACTGTTTCAATATTCATTTCTATCTTTCAACCAATCTCCTTGCGAAGTGCAGGTGCAACACGGTACCTATTAATTTGATAGCCTGCATGAGCTTTTCATGAGGTAAAGAAGCAGGATTCATCATAAATGTAATACGGGATATGCCACCTAGGATTTGCTATGTCGAATGATCTTTTCAACTATCTCTTCAGGATCTCCAACAAGCAATGCACCTTCTGGACCTCGCTGAGCATCAAAACCTGTTCGCGTTACCTTATGCCATCCACGCTCCTTTCCCAATTTGGTCATAGTACGTGCATAACCTGGAAAGAAATCATCAACTGCCTCTTGCGTGCTCTCTGCAACATAACCAAGAGAATGTATGCCTACTTTTAATTGATTATTGAGATGAATGATTACTTTGCCTCCATGCCTCCCTGTACAGATCAATTAGAGGCCGGAAACTGCGTGTTTGACCACCTATTATTGCTACCATCAATGGCAATCCAAGCATACCTGCACGAACAAATGATTGTGGAGTTCCACCAACACCTAACCATATCGGCAAGGGTTTCTACAATGGTCTTGGGTAGACTCCCTGACCATTTAGGGCAGGTCTGAATTGTCCTGACCAATACACATGTTCATTGTCACGAATCTTTAGCAAAAGATCAATTTTCTCTGCAAAAAGCGAGTCATAATCCTCCAATTTAAATCCAAACAGGGGAAATGCCTCGATAAATGAGCCACGGCCCACAATCATCTCCGTACGACCTTTTGATAATAGGTCAAGTGTTGCAAATTCTTGAAATACTCTTACTGGATCAGCAGCACTCAATACCGTTACAGCACTAGTCAACCATATGTTTTTTGTTCGGAAGCTGCCGCAGCTAGGATGACTGCAGGAGCTGAATCGAGAAATTCCCGACGATGATGTTCACCAATTCCAAATACATCCAACCCAATTTGATCGGCAAGTTCAATTTGTTCAATTGAATTCTGCAAACGCTCAGACAAGGCAATCGAGTAGAGACTGGCATCATCGTGTGCTGCTGCGAAGCTATCAATTCCTACTTGCATCTCTAATATATCTTCTACAAATGCCTATTTAATATCAGTAGTAGTTTCTTACTTAGTAGGTATGACTGATTATATTTGATATGTTGAATATCACTGTAATCAATATGGTAAATTAAAGAAATGTTGTTTTAATGCTCTAGATTATGAAATCTTACAAGAATGGAAGAGAATACAAAGAAATATAATTTTTTAATTAATTTTAAATTTTTTTGTAATTATAGTAAAAGTTAACAATAAAAATCTTAAATAGTTCACAAATGTATTGGCTAGTATAAAAATGTCATATAAAATATTATTATATATTTATATAGTAATAATTGCTATTTTTTTAACAAATGGCATTACAATAAATCTTTTTACTAATGTATTTGCACAGATGAAACAAAATCAAATGCAGCAAGTACAATCACAAACCAACCAAACATCTTTAATTCTACAAGATCCATCTAGTTTGCAAGGCAATTCCATTACCATTGATAATATGACCTTTACACATCACATAGCTTCTGTTAATGGTATTCAATTGCACTATGTAATAGGTGGTCACGGAGATCCTATAGTCTTATTACATGGATGGCCAGAAACATGGTATGCATGGCACAATATTATGCCAGCACTAGCAAAGAACTATACTGTTATTGCACCTGATCTGCGAGGCCTTGGAGATTCTTCAAAACCACCTACTGGTTATGATGGTAAGACCGCAGCTGAAGATATACATCAACTAGTTGGAAAGTTAGGATTTAAAACAATTTTCCTAGTAGGTCATGATATAGGAACACAGGTGGCCTATTCTTACGCAGCTGCACATCCTAAGGAAGTAAAGAAATTAGTGGTCATGGAACTCACTATTCCTGGTTTTGGACCTCCCGGAAGAGCGCCAATATGGTGGGGCTTATTCCATCAAGTACCGAATGTACCAGAAGCCCTTGTACAAGGTAAAGAGATGACATATTTATCATGGTTCTATCATGGTCTTGCATACAATCCATCTGCAATAAAGCAGGCAGATATCAATGAATATGTTAGCCATTATTCTGCTCCAGGTGGGATGCATGCAGGATTTGAGTATTATCGAGCTTTTCCACAGGATGCAATTGACAATCAAAATTATTCAAAAACAAAGATTACAATGCCAGTATTGGCTATAGGTGGAGGATATATTCCAGTATTAGGAGGCAATATTACTATGCCTAATGTTGTGTATGGAATGAATATACTAGCTCAAAACGTTCAGGGTATTAAAGTTCCAAACACAGGACATTTTGTTCCCGAAGAACAACCACAATTCGTTATAAAACAGCTCTCTAATTTCTTTGGCAAAAATAATACAACTAATACAAAATAAAAGACAAAAAGGGATTGGAATCGAAACAAAAAATCATTATCTTAACAACGGTGGTTATTGCATGTATATTAACAATTAGTTATTTAACATATTTCTCTCAATCTAAAATTGCGCCTGAATTTGAGAAAACTGGTGAAAGTATAAAGAACATCAATAGTATTAATAATAATGGCCAGCCACTAACAATGGCTAGCTTAAAAGGAAAAGTTGTGCTTGTAAATTTTTGGACTTATAGTTGTATTAATGTTCTAAGAACTCTTTCACATCTTATAGACTGGAATACAAAATACGCAGATAAAGGGTTGGTAATAGTTGGAGTTCATACACCAGAATTTGGATTTGAAAAAAATACTGATTTTGTAAAAGCATCGTTACAAAAATATGGTATAAAATATCCAGTAATACAAGATAATGATTATAAAATTTGGAATGCCTATGGAAATAATTATTGGCCAAGAATGTATCTTATTGATGATAAAGGGTTATAAGATATGATAAAATTGGTGAGGGAGATTATAACCAAACAGAAAAGGTAATTCAATCACTCTTGTCTGAAAGAAATAGTAACAAGGAAATAAAAAATATTGATAATAGAAATACAACATTACCATACGAGAATAAATCTCAATTTAAATTCTACAAATAATATTCGTAATTTTCTTGAACAACCTGTTGATTTTTCAAAAATTAAAACACCAGAATTGTATTTTGGAAATCAAGGGTCAAATTCAGCAATAGGAAATTCAGATGGTATTCAGCCAGGACAAATTGTAACATATACCACACCATCAATATCAAATTCATCTATCCACCCTAATACAATATATCTTGATGGGAAATGGAAAAATAATCATGATAATGTTGAATTACAAAGTGATACTGGTCGTATTGTTTTAATCTATTCTGCAAAGTCTGTAAACTTGGTAGCAGGTGGTACCGGTCAAGGAATAGTTTATAAAGATAATTCTTTATTGCCAAATTATTCCAAAGGCGTAGATACAAAAAACGATTCTAAATTTATAATTGATTATCCAAGGCTATATAACATAGTAAATCATCCATCATATGATAATGATTTTCATTTGCTAATAATAGATGTTAAAGGAAAAGGATTTCAAGCATATGTATTTACATTTGGATAAGAACCACTTTATAATTGGACAATAAAAATATGATTAAAATGATAGACTATGCTTTATAAATAACTATCATAATCTAAAATATAATTTATCTGCGATAAGCTACTAGATATCAACTAATTTGTTAATCATTATTATGCTTCAAGCAGAATTAATGTTAGATTTGATTATTATTCAGTTTTTCCGGAGAATGTAATTCGAAACGATATATTCGCAGATTAATTTTACAATTCCAATACTGACGATAAGAGAAGAATACACCTAATCATTTGATTGTAATATTGCTATTTCTACTATACTTGATGGGATGCAGACATTAGCTCAAAATGCTCGGGTATTCTAGTTCCTTTAGTTCAACTATACTGTATAACATAAATTCATACTATAGTAAAATAGTTTTACTCTTAATACATTTAGCTTGGTTATTCTTTCTAATATCATTGCCTCTAAGCGATGTTTCTTCTGAACAGTTGAACAATGCGTATAAAAAAGAGATAGATTCGAATGTAAAAGAAAGAATTCTTCTTGTAAGAAGAGTTAGAATCGATGGTCAGGAAGCATCTAAAGTAGCAGAAAGAGAATTACGCAAATCAAGGTGGTGGGCTTACAAATGGTTAGACCGATTTGATAAACACGGGCTAGATGGATTAAAAGATCATTCACGAAGTGGTAGACCGCCACTAATCTCGCAAAAAAAGATGTTAAAGATAAAACAAGAGATATCTGAAAATTCATCTGGTTGGCAGGTCAAACAAGTAATGGATATCATATATAAAAAAACAGGTGTCAAGTACCATGAAGTACACATTTACAGACTGCTTCACAAGTGGGGATTCTCATCAAAGGTTCCACAGAAGAGATTCGTTAATACTGCATCAAAAGAAGAGAAAGATGCTTTCAAAAAGGGGTACAAGAATTACTCTCGCAGATCCCAAAGGGATTCATAATAGCAGTACAAGATGAATCCATGTTTATACACGATGTAACTATTAGAAGAAAATTATGGCTTCCAAAAGGGATTAGACCGGTAGTTACAGTTACAGGTTCACATCAGAGGACATGTGTTTTTGGTACACTTACCTTGAAAGGTAGACAGTTATTTCGTCAGTATGACAAGTTTAACCAACAAGACACTTTCCTTGATTATTTGAAACAAATAAAGAAAAAGTTAGGAAAGGTCATTCTATTTACAGATAGGGCAAGACAACATCAATCAAATAAAATAAAGAAATATTTGGAGAAGAACAAGAATTCAATAAGAATATTCTATTTACCAAAAGGTTCGCCTGAGTTTAATGCAGTTGAAGAATGTTGATAGAGACAAGGAAAGTATGATCTACTAGTATCAAAATATTATCCGAGATTTGATAACCTGAAATTATCAATTGCTAGATATTATAGGACAAGGCACTTTAACTTAGACATAGTAAAGTATCTACTAAGGAAATCGAATTAGCGAATTTATGTTAGGCGGTATAGAAATAAATCTTATATATATTACTATACATTATTTCTATGCTGATATAATATCATAAAAATAATTAATATACTTAAGAAATAACAAATTAATATTAAGAGATTTTTAATTGACTGTTATTTTGCGGTCATCTTTAATCAATTTTGATACTTTGTAAGATAGTATTGGTACGAGTCATTTATCATTTTCATTTGGTTTTTTAATTCATTCAGTTCTTCATCCTTTTCTTGCAGTTTCCATTTTATGAGATTGGTTTCTTCATTGTTTTTTCAGTATTTTCATCCAATTGTTTTTGTAATTTATTTTTTTTATTTATACTTAGCAAGTATTCAACTCTAAGATAATCTTCAAGTAGTTCATTTTCTGTTGAACGATAATGAGTTACTTATACCAATATTATGAGATAACAACTTTTCTATATTAATGAGCTTCTTACCTGCTATCTCATGCCAAGTTTTAAACCATTTACTAAAGCTGTGAATTTCTGAGAATGAGTGTCTTTCCTTTCCATTTTCGAGTTTTTTAAGACCATGGCCCAAATAGCTCTTTCAATCAATCTCTTTATGCCTGATGAGGTCAATTTCTTTGGTTTAATAACAAAGCCTTTTCCTGCTTTTAATGCTCCTCTATCCCATAAATCTCTCATAAGCCAGCTATTTTCGTCTATTAACTCACCTGCTTCTGTCTATACCGAATCCATTCATTTAGTTCAAAAAAAGCTTCTTTGGATATGAAAGTATAATATTCTTCATCCTCGCCAGCATATACAATCATTTTTACAGCTACAATACCAATACTTTCTTTTTCAATGGGTCTGATGTCTCACCCCATTATAGGTAATCCTACGCACCTAACCTAATACCTGAAGACGTCATTGTATATATTATAGCTTTAATTCTTCTATCAGGATAACCTAGCAATATTTGAATTTCATCGTCTGTGGGAATTCTATCATCTGCATATCTTTTTCCTTTTGGAAGTCCTCGTGTTATCTTTTTCCAATGTATGTTGATGTCAGCCATTTCGCAAAATGATTTTATACTTTTTAAGTAATTCTGAACTGTTGAGCCAACTATTTCTTTCTTATTTACCCTATCTAATTGAGATTGGGTCATAATTAATCCATTCATAACAAATAAAAGTCAAGCCTAATGACGTATCATATTTTGGTTGAAACAGATACTATTCAAAAGACTAGTGGTACCGATTCCACACATAGCCGACATTTTAGCTTCCTAACATAGTTGACACTCTACTAGTCTTTGAGTGCAATAATAATGGATATAATAGAAAATAGGTATAAAATGATAATTGAATCAGAACATTCAGGTAAGACTATATCTGATATTTGTACTGCGTTTGGAGTTTCAAGACAAACATGGTACAAATGGAAGAGACGCTATAATGTATATGGTATAGATGGATTAAAAAACCCATCAAAAAGGCCACATAATATTAAAAATGTGAAGGTAACAAAAGAACTGGAAAAGATTATCCTTGAATTGAGACTAAATAATAGGTTTGGTCCAATGAGAATTAGGTTCAGGTTAAAGAGAAGTCTCCAAAGTTATTTTTAGATCCGACTTATGGCACCAAAATACCATCTTAGAGATTTTTATTTGAATATTGAAAAAAATTAAATTTCATTTCTTCTAGTAATATCTCCAGCTTAGTATTGTAGTAGTAGGACTCTGTTAACTTAATATAATATTTCTTTATTGTATTGATTATCGAATAGATTAAACCATTGTTTCACATGGTTTAATTTGCACTTGTTCTTTTTTCTACAAGGAAAATAGTCATCAAAGCTTTCCATTCTATCTTTTATGTACTGCATGTTCTTTCAATAATGCTTTTCTCATCCTTGTATACAAAAGAATGAAGATGGTGAACAAGTTTTGGGAATCGACATGCTTGTGGTGGATACCAAGGACCATCCTGTCTGATGAAACAGAATGTATTCCATACGTGTTTACCATTTGAGATAGAAATCGTTCGGCTACAACAAACATGTTTTTTGTTCTTTTGATATATCAACTGCAAAGGATTTCTTTATGCTTTGGTTCTATAACAGCCCAATCAAGCCATATTAATTCATGAGCACACCTTAATTTGCAGTTTCATCAATTACATACATCGTCAATTTTCTTCATTTTCCTTTTGCGAGAAATTTGTTTGGTTTGTATTTTTGAATCCAGTGCCAGATTGATACAATATGACTTATTTTTATTATGTGTAAAAAAGATAGTGCTTTTGAAGTATTTCTAAATATAACTCTCAAGAAAGTACAAGTACAAGCCATAACCAATGATTTGTAAAGGTGTTATAATTCTAGTGGACATACAAGATATGATTGTTTTATGGGATTACATCAACATCTTGAGATTCATAACCATTGAATTAAAATATATGATTGCTATGCTTCATTAAATTGCAGTAAATTTGCGTCTTTCTACACTTGATTAAAAATTCGAAATGCAATATTGATATTATATGGGAAATTAATTCCAATTTTGTATCTTATGTATATTTTCTCTATTGATTGCCTTCTGAATAATTATTCGGAAAAAATATGCTCAATATCTTTTATTATTTCGTTTGGATATGAATAATAATCCATTTTAAAACTTTTAGAAATATAATAACATTTGATAATATATCCAAGCAATTATTATATCACATGGATAATCGATTTTAAAGCCTTGCTAATAATGGGCCCAGTATGATTATGATATAATGATTGATCACGGCTGGAAGAGTTTCCGATAGTCAAGGCAAGATATGTATATATCATTTGAATGTAAAGACAATAACCACTATTTTCTTTAAGTATTAAAATCTATGGGTATTTAATAATTTGTTATTAAATGCAATAACTAATACTAACAATATTAGACATATAAGTTGGGATTAAACGTATAATGTATAGATCTCTTGCATAATTAGATACCTATCAAAATTTTATAGATTATCAATGATATTTTGTAATATTTGCATTTTAATTTGCTAATCACGATAAAGATGTATTACATTTTTAGAAATTTTTCTAATGGTGCTAATTATGCAAGAGATCTAATATATAAGAAGAATCATCCTGTTACTACAAAACAAGTTTTAAATGTGTTGACCTGGGATATCTTGCATGTAAGAAATGATTTCACAGAACAACTATCATGCCTTACCATGCAAAAAGAAAAGAAACCTACAAGAGCTATCTGACAAGAAGAAAAAGAGTATAACAAAATTCATTCTAAAAAGAGGATAGTGATAGTGCATACCATCTGCAGATTAAAAAAATACCGGATTATGAGTGACATATTCAGAAATAAATTACAAAAATATAACAGGATATTTGACATAGTTGCAGGTCTAATAAACTATGTAACATTAAATCATTAGAATTAGAAACAGAGATACAGAATCCTACTGGAAGTGTTAGATTGTTTTTAATTATGCAAGAGATCTTTTGTTTCTACGACCTGCGAGAATTACAATAACAATTTTTATACATAAAAAATTTATATAAATATAGCAAAGTAATATGATGATAAAGCATATTCCTTTATTACTTCTTTCTTTATTTCTACTGCCAATAATACAAACTAATGCCAATGTACAATCAATTACTGCTCAAAATAGTGGCACGAATGATAGTATTTTAACATCTAATACAAATACTAATGTGAATAATACTCTAGCAGGTCAAGGAAGTCATGTACAAAATAACCCGGGTTATGCGATATATATACCTGGTTCAGGTTTTTTGAAAAATACTACAAATAATACTGGAAACGCGTCTTTAAATAATGTCACAACTGGTCCTGGACATGCATCTATTGATGCTAGAATGGCCTTGAGCAATGATTCAGACAAAAGAGGTCTTGTACAAAATAACCCGGGTTATGCAATATATATACCTGGTTCAGGTTTTTTGAAAAATACTACAAATAAGAATATTAATGCTTCAAATATTCAATCCAACACCCTTATGAATCCTAATGCTACCTCTGCTTATGTAGGTCATGATCCCCACTAATACTAAATCTATTTATGACTATATAGAAAACTTATACTCAGCGATACCTATTATGACCCGTTAGCTAAGACGATGGTTATATCCAAAAAATATACAACAGCATTAACGATAATCTATGTATTTATTTTTACTACTATTAACGAGACAAGAGGAAAAACCTTTTTTATTCTGTAATCAAACAAAATTTATCGGATATCCAAAAGAATTCTGGTATGTGTTTGCTTATTCTATTATGAGTTTAATATTTATTTATCATCATCAATCTTGAACTTATTCCATATATAGATTTTAATCCTTGAGAAGGGCTCTGTTCACTTAAGACATATTCCTTATTATGATAATCTACAAATAGATTAACCAATTCTTTACATGTTTTAGTTTACATTTCTTCTTTCTGCATGGAAAGTAATCATCGAAACATTCATTGTTCTGTCTTTGATATACTGCATAGTTCTTTCAATAATGCTTTTCTCATCCTTGTATACAAAAGAATGAAGATGATGATTTAGTTTCAGGAATCTACATGCTTGCTGAGGATACCATGTACCTCCATCTCTGTGGAAACCGGATGTTCTACCATGTTCTTCTACAACATCCGAAATAAATCGTTCAATAGCAACAAACATATTTTGTTCTTTTGATATGCTTATCCCGAGGATTTCTTTGCTTTCAGGTTCGATAGTAGCAACCCACCATATCCAAATGTATTCTGAGCCAACTTTAATTACAGTTTCATCTTTTTGTATACAAGAATACTCTGAGAATTTTCTTTTTCTTTGAGAGGATATTTTTTGAGGATTATATTTTTGAATCCAATTCCAAATGGAAACATGATTTCTTTTGATAAAGCAATCTGCTGATAGTCTACTATCTGCTGCTTTTCTTAAAGACAAACCTGAAAAATAAAAATATAAACCATAACCAATATACTCTGAGGGTGTTCTGCTGTTTCTGAAAATCACAAATGAAATAGAACACCTTCAAGCTATAGGCTTTCCTT
>CAWISD010000008.1:0-29126 GCA_963838615.1 uncultured Nitrososphaeraceae archaeon | reverse complement strand
AGATATAGATACAAGATGGTAGGGCTATAGCCATACAATGGGTTGGATATTTGGTTACAAACTGCATATGATATCAAGTACTGGTTCCATTGTTATTGCTTTATCTGCAGATGTTACAACTGCCAATGTACAGGATAATCAGTTATCAAGGGTTAACTTCATGTCTTTCTCTTGAAATAATAAAGAAAACACATTATATGGTAGCTGACCTAGGATACGATAATCAACATCTGTATGAATTAAGTATGAATTGGAGATTTCAGCTTGTATGATTGCTTGTTAAATAATATCATTAAAATGAATTATGACCCCTCCTCAGATATATATAATATACTTGTATTAAATTATTAAATTATTAAAAAATAAAGTATTATTTGGTTTTAGTTTTTTGGTTAACTTTATAATCATTGTTAGTAACAGATTTGTCAGAAGAAGCTGCATCATCATTTTCAACCAAAGTATCAGATTTTAATTCTGTTTCTGCTGCTGCTGATGATGGTTCATTTAATATATCTTCATATAAAGACACAATGACTTGATCGTCCTCATCTTTTACAATTCTGACGCGAACCTTTCTGGGAGGATTAGTTTTTCCTTTTTCCCAAATGTATCGATTTAATTCTTGATCAATTTTTATGTGTGTGCTTTTCATATGTTTAATTGCAAATTCTTTTATCATGTTTACCACTCTATCTGTTCTCTTATGTTTTGGAGTTAACCAAGCTTTGCTAAAATTTATTGTATAAATCCTAGCTATTGTTTCTTCAACATTTGACATTTATTTTATCTCCTTTTTTTTATCATTAACCCACATTCACATCCGAGCGACGCCATGACCTTCTTTTAGGATTGGTTCTTACTTTTCTATGAGTTCGAATAATGACCCAGGCTGGCACCGGTCTATTCTGTTTAACTTTCCTTAATAATCGAATTTTCCTTGAAGTATTTTTTCGGGCAGCCATAATAACTTGAATACGATATAACCTATTTTTAAGTGTTAACATCCACAATCAATTCTTAAAAAAGTAAAATATACTCAATAAAGTAGAAGTAACATCGAAAATAATAAATTCCAAATAAATCATTAAAAGATAAATAATGCAAGTTTGTAAAACCTGTTATAAATTTTTCCAAACAATATGTGACAATAAAAAGATCAAAAAATTAACAATAATCCCAGACGATCAGGAAGAAAAATTTCAGTGTAATAGCAGCTATCACAAAAAGTTAGTAGATAGTTTTAAAACATGATTGGGATATTTGACATTTGATTTTTAACTTTTAATATTTGTTGAATTGTTAATATTAAAAGAAACTTTGTCTCCAACATTAATATTATTTTTTGTTGTGTAATTCGCATTAACTTCAAGTACATATTTTGAATTTGAATTTGCTGGAGGAGAATAAGAAGGACAAAATAATATAAAAACACATGGTTGGAGATTTTTCTCGATGTGAACTATTTCGTTGTTTGAATTAATCCATATTATATCCAGAGGAAATTTCATATCCTTCATCCAAAAAGAGTAATCACCAGGAATACTAAATGGAAATAACATTCCTTCGTTATAAGTCAAGTTATTTTTAATTGAAAGTCCTTTTTGTTGTTGATCGGGAGTTATGGCCAAATCTACATGGATAGTCAAACCTTTAATCTTCACAGAAGATGGAAAAGTATTATTTGTAACGGTTTGCGAATAAACATTTTGATTATAATACATCATACCTAAAGATAGGAGAGAGAAAATAGAAAAAACATAAATTAATATAAATTGGATTGAAGCACTCTTTGAAAATTTATATTTGAACATAACTATAATATTCAATGGAACAATTTTTATATTTATATGTTGATTTTAATTTATGATTTGTAGCTGTAGATGCATGAACTGTAAAAGCTCACTCCTTGAAAGTAAGGACTTTTTGGCAGATGATGGATTTGAAGATATTCATCATACATGCAAGGTATGTGGAATGCATTTTAATCACTTAGATGGAGAACAATTTAAAATCTGTTCTATTTGTAATTATACTCAAACAAAATAAAAAAATGACAAAAATCAAAAAAAAAAGAATAAAATCTTTTATCCTTAATTAGTATGCATTTTTGATGTTTTTTGCATATTCAAATAAATATATATTTATAACGAGTATTTATATACCCATGGAAGAGTATGCCTCAAACAAAGCCGATGGTAAGTATAGAAAATGTCGTGGCATCTGCAACGGTTAATCAGACTATAAATTTAAATTTAATTACACAAATATTTCCCGATGTAGAGTATCATCCAGATCAATTTCCGGGTTTAGTATTTAGACTTAAAGCACCAAAAACAGCTACATTGATTTTCAGTTCAGGTAAAATGGTATGCACCGGAGCTAAATCAGAAGAACAAGCTATCAAAGCAGTAAAAAATGTAGTACAAAAATTAAGAAAAGGAGGTATACCAGTAGAAAATGATCCCATAATAGAAATTCAAAATATTGTAGCATCTGCAAGCTTGGGTGGAAAAATCCATTTGGAACTAGCGGCCAGAATATTGCCAAGGAGTATGTACGAACCTGAACAATTTCCAGGTTTAATTCACAGAATGCTTGATCCAAAAACAGTGATATTATTATTTGCAAGTGGGAAGCTGGTCTGCACTGGCGCTAAAAAAGAAACCGAGGTTTACAGGGCCGTAACAAACTTACATATATTGCTAGAAGAAAAGAATTTAATGATTTATGAAAGTTAAATTTTTTCTATTTCATTTTTTAAATCATAATAATATTTCGCATTTATTCTATTATTTTGATACAAAATTTCAAAAATTTCACCAATAGAAATAATTTTATGAATTTTTAATTTATATTTTTTCAAAAGATTTGCTGAGCCTTGTTCTCTATCAACAAACACTAGAACATCATTTATAATGGATTGATCTCTTAAAAGCTCGATTGAAGAAGCCAAAGAATTACCGGTAGTCATAACATCGTCTACAAATAATATTTTAGAATTTGAAATGAGATCACCCTCAAAAGTTTTTTGTGTCCCGTAATTCTTTATATTTTTTCTAACATAAATATGAGGTTTAAAGAGCTCATAAGCAAGAGAAGAACCAAAAATGGTTCCAGATGTTGGAATAGAACAAATATATTCAAAATTATCCATACCAATATTATGAATAATATATTTTTTTAATAGAAAAATGCTAATTCTGAAATATTTTGGATAGCTTTGTAAAATTCTCAAATCAAGATAAAATTTACTTTTTTTTCCACTTGATAAAGTAAAATCTCCAATCTTGATGGCTTCTTTTGTATGCAAAAATAAAATTAAATCATTTAATAAAGATTTGTTATTGTTTTCTTCTTCTGTTTCTATGGTGGGCATATTTAAACAAAATTATATATTTTATTTTATATGTTGCCTTTTTATTCATATCTTTAAAGAATGCCAGAAATATGGTTAGGATATGGAGATTCAGAAGTTATTCTAGATATAAAGTATGAAAACATATTGGACAACAATAAATCTGAATTTCTTTTACTAGATAATGCATCTTTAAACGCAGAATTAGAAAATAAAATTCAATTAAAAAGTTCTACATTAATCCTTACTTTTACTCCATTCTTACAAATGATCCCTATTTTAAGACATATTAATGAAAAAAGTAAAAAAATCGAAATGAAAAATTTTGAAATTAACACATTATCAAAAAATATACCATCTTAAAATTAAAAGAAAATTAAGTGATAATGGGATATCCATTAATAGAATAGAATATAATGAGATTTTAAATAAAATGAAATATTTTGAAAAAACTATAATATTAGAAAAAATAGAATATGATCCCTTTTTTGGATATAAAGGAGCAACAACAGAATTGATGAGATCAAATTTTCCAAATGAAATGGATAATGCATATTCAAATATTATCGACAAATATCCACAATCAGGAATAATTACAGAACCATTGAATATTTCAATTGAAATATCTAAAACATTAAATTTTGAGTCTATTCATGTTATAGCAAACAATGATGGAATAAATTCTGTTTATATCGGAGATATAGAAGATTCATTTAAAAATGCAATTGAAAAATTTAATAAAATATCCACGAAGGAAATTGAAAAATCAAAATCAGTTATTATTTCAGGGAATAGCAATTTTGATATTCAAGTCTACTTTAAGTAATAGTTTAAATCTATTATGGAATAATTATAAAACAGTAAAAGAAAATGGCATCATAATATTGTTATCAGAGAATAAAATGGGTTTAGGAGACAGAAATGGTGCCCTATCACAATTTATTGAAAATAGACTGGATCAGAATGGCTTAAAAAAATATCAATATTTGAAAGATTTAGAACATATAAATTATTTAAATATACTTAAAGATAAATTTGATATATATGCCATTTCTACTTTGCCTAAAGTTTATCTAAATAAATTAGGGATAAAAGCAATTTCAAGGATTAAAGAAGGTTTGGAAACAATTTTGATAAAACATGGCAAAAATTCCAAAATTTTAATAATTTCAAATTCGGAATTAACAAATATTTTAGAGCCAGGTGATCGAAAATAAAACAAATAAAAAGAAATAAAAAAATCACAAGGTTATTATCCTTTATAACTTAATTTAAGTTGAATTATATATAAATGAGAGATGATAACCTTTACTATATAATAACCCTTGAATTAGGAATTGCCATTTTGGATCCTAATAAAAATGTCATTTACTTTAATAAATTTATAGATCCGATAAATTCACATGAAAAAATTAAGGAGAAAGATTATGATGAAATTGTTCAAAATATTCAAAATGTAGAAATCTTTGAAAAATATCAAAATATTAAAATTTTAACTAATTTTCCTGAGATAATTAATTTAATAAAAAATAAAAATTTTGAAGCGATAGAAAAAATACCGCACATCAATTGAAAAGTATATACAAATAAATAAATTAGATATGTATCTGCAATCAAACTATTTTTCCAGCGAAAAGGAGATAATAAAGGAATTAAGAGATTTTTCTTTGAAATGGTCCTCATTAAAGATTCAAGAAGCATCAGAACAAATTGATTTACATATAAGTCAATCAATCAATGCATTAGATGAAATAGACAAAATATCAAACACTTTAGCAACTAGAATGAGAGAATGGTATGGGTTACACTTCCCAGAGCTTGACAATCTTTTACAAAATGCCAATACATATTCTCTTATAGTATCTTGTTGTGGTAAAAGAGATAGTATAACCAGTAATTTTTTAAAAACAATTGATATTCCTGATAACAAAATTGAAATAATATCCGAAGTATCTCTGAGAAGCAGAGGTGGCAAAATTACGGAACAGAATCTTTTAATAGTTCAAAATATAGCCGAACAAGTAATATCATTAAATAAAATAAGAAAGAATTTAGAGGAACACATTGAAACATCAATGGAGGAAATTGCCCCTAATGTTAAAGGTTTACTTACTGCGTCTGTTGGTGCAAGGCTAATTTCAAAGGCAGGTAGTTTAAAAAAACTAGCTTCTCTTTCAGCAAGTACAATTCAAATATTAGGAGCAGAAAAAGCTTTGTTTAGAACTTTGAAAACAGGAGTCTAATCCACCAAAACATGGAATTTTATTTCAGCATCCTATAATTCACTCAGCTCCTAAATGGCAAAGAGGTAAGATGGCCAGAGCAATAGCAGCTAAAACTGCTATTGCAGCCAGATTAGATGTATATGGACAGAATCCAGAAGTTAATCAAGCTCTTTCAAATAAACTAAATGATAGATTAACAGAAATTCAAGAAAAATATAAAGAACCTCCTATAATAGAAGCAAGAAATTCTTCGACTAGGGATAAAAGATTTGGATTTGATAGGAATGCACGAAATAGATCTGATGGAGGAGGTTGGAAAGGAAAAGGAAAAGGAAAAGGAAAAGGAAAAAACAATGATTCACAGTTTAAGAAAAATAAATTCAAAAAAAGATACCACAAATCAAATAAAAAGTGAAAAATTATATGCGTGCAAAAATAATAATAATACGTAGCGGCAATGATAAAAAATAATGAATCAACTGAATATTCTTAAAAGATTTGATAATGGTTCTTATGTTATTTTAACAGATAATGCAAATGAAAAACATCTTGCAACACAAAATCTTATTAATGGTAATAGTGTATATGGTGAAAAAATAATAAAATACGATGATATAGAATATAGATTGTGGGATCCTTTTAGGAGCAAGTTGGCAGGAGCGATAATGAAAGGTCTTAAAGAAAATCCTATAAAACAATCCTCAAAAGTTCTGTATTTAGGAGCATCCACTGGAACAACAGTAAGCCATGTATCAGATATTATAGGAAATACTGGAATAATATTTCCAGTAGAGCCTTCTGTTAGAGTAGCCAGAGAGTTATTGGAGAATGTATCTTCAAAGAGAAATAATATCATTCCCATATTATCAGATGCAAGAAATTATTTAAAATATTATGGATATTTTGGGATTGTTGACATTGTTTATTCGGATATAGCTCAACCAGACCAGACTATGATAGCAATAGATAATTGCAAAAGTTATCTAAAAGACAACGGTGATTTATTGATAATAATTAAAACAAGAAGTATAGATGTATTAACAGACCCAAAAACAGTAACTCAAAATGAAGCAAAAAAACTAGAAGAAAATAATTTTACAATAATTCAAATAATAAATCTGGAGCCATTTGAAAAAGACCATTTTATCATCCATGCAAAGTTAAATAAAAATAAAAATAAATAATTTTAAATTCTAAAAATATTATTTTTCCTATAAAACAACAAAAAAAGTATAACAACAAAAAACATAACTATTGCAAAAATGTTTTATTATTTTGCAAATCAGAGTTAATATCTTAATTTAGTAGTTTTTTGATATTCATTAATGATGCATTAGTTTTAAAACCATTTGGAGAGAAAATTGTTTTACTAAAGAAATAGCCATTTTTTTTTAATAATGCATCTATATGCGAAAGACTCGATACGTTTTTCTTTAAAATTTTTCCTAATTCATCATTAATAAAATGATAAGGGTAATCATCTATTTCATTTAAGGCAATAGTAAAAAAATCTTTAATTTTAATGTATAAATTTATGGATTCACTAGATTGAGAATTATTATCATTAATTGAATTTATTATTTTAGCAAATTATTTCTTTATCAAATATATTTGATGTCCACATTGGTCCTCCAATAGTTACTTTATTATGGCAATTACTACAATTCGTTATTCCATAAAGTTTCTTTATCGAATATCTGTTCCCGCAATTAAAACAATGGACAACATATCCCAATTTTTCTTGTAATTTATTTGCAAAATAATTGCTTTTAACAATTTTACAATACACTCTAATATAATTTCTATAACTATGTGAAAAAATAGGATGGATTGATAAATCCATTCTTGATGCAATTAATGCTATCGATGATATTAATAATCTAATACCTATTTCTTCAGAATATTTTGTTCTCAATGAATTTCCATAATATTTTCTATAACAAACTTTTGGATAAACTCCACATAATACGGCAGTATCTGTTGCTGTAACAGAAATTAAACCGCTGTTTTCTACAGATCTCAAAATACAGTCTAAATATGGTGCAGGTGTTCCAAAAGGATCTATATCTACAATTGTCGCTCTTTTTTCAAAATTAAATACCGTTGATAAAAAATTACATATTTCTTTATTATAAAAATCACATTTATTATACACATTGTTTAAAAGAGCATTAATTTTGGAAATATTAGTTGAAAAAAAATTAAAGTCATTAAAAATAATTCTGTTGATTTTGGGTATTTCTTTGGCTACCCTCAAACCTCTTATACCAGACCCAGCCATAGTATCGACAAAAGTAATCTCTTTTTCTTTTCTATCTTCTATAAAAGTTTTATAGATCTGAATTGATATATCCCTATTAAATTTAGCAGCCGGATTAAAAAAAACAGGAAATTTTGATGGCTCCCTTTCTTTTATTGCATTTGATGGTACCATTAATCTTGGTGTTATTTTCGGAAATAAATGACCAATTATTATTTGAATAATCTGAAGAATAATTAATTTCAGAATTAGAGGAAAAATTCACTTTAAAATATTGAAATTAAGATATTATTATATAATTTTATATTTTCAATATTTTAAAATAAAATGATTGTTTTTAGGTGGTATAGATGAGGCAGGTAGAGGATCTGTAGTAGGTCCATTAGTAATTGCAGGAATTTCGTTTGATTCAAAAAATATTAAAGTATTAAAAGATATGGCTATAACAGATTCAAAAAAGACCTCACCAAGGAAACGTAAAGTAATATTTGAAGAGATATCGAATTTGTGCGAGTCTATCTTTATCTGTAAGATTAACTGCTCTACAATTGATAAATTTGTAAAACTAAATAATTTGAACAAGCTTGAATCAAAGTTTATGACAATTGTAGCAGATAATTTAATCGCAAACAAAATAATTGTAGATTCATGCGATGTAAATCCATTTAGATTTCAACAAGAAATAAAAAAAAATCTAATAAATAAAAATATATCCATTTATTCCTATCACAAGGCAGATTTAGATAACATTATTGTTTCTTGTGCATCAATTATAGCTAAGGTAACGCGGGATAATGAAATTGCCAAGACTAAAAGAAATACTTGGAAAAGATATCGGATCAGGATATCCATCAGATCCTAAAACAAAAACATTCATCAAAAATGAAATTAAAATGGAGAATTCTAAAAAATATATCAGATTTTCTTGGAAACCAGTTAAACAAATTGAGACATGGTCATAATTCAAAACCACTCGTCTTTATCCTATTATCCTGTTACCAAGTTCCAAGCATATACTTTATTGACTTTGGATTAGATGTATTCTTCTTACAGTTATAGTATACCATTAGCTGATACAATAAAACAGACAAAAGTACAATTGCAGATACTTTATGAAATCCATGTACTGGCAATGAGTCTATCCTAAAGACTGATTTTATATGTTCTATCAATGGTTCTACCGTTATTCTTCTCTGGCTGTAGATTGCCTGCCCCAATACTGATTGATAAAAGCATACAATCTCAAGCCTCTTTTTGGAAGTGTTTTTGTACCTTTCTACAGGGCAAACCAGATCTATTTCCAATACCTTCTTACTATATTCATACAGTTTCTTAGCATCATAGCCTGGATCAGCTATTATGTACAATACGTATGGTAAAGAGAATACCAAAGAAGAAGAAGTTAAAGGAATATACATCTTATTGTCTGGTACATTAGCAGTAGTTACATCTGCTGTTAGTGGTACTACAAGATCGCCTGTTGTAGATGTTAGATGTAGCTTGTATCCGAAAACCCATCCTTTTGTATGACTATAACCCCATCTTGCATCTGTGTCAATACCTGGACAAGGTACTTCTCCTTTCTCTATGGATGATTTGTGCCAGACACTACCATTTGCTTTTATCAGAGTACTATCTGTTGCTGTTATAGAAGGGTCAACTATCAATCGCTCCGCAATAAACAGATATCCCATTGTTGATATCCTTTCTTTTATATCTGTAGAAATGGTTTTTAGTCTTCTGTCAAATGTTCGTCTGCATGGTATTGTTATCAAACCACAGGCTATTGCTAGTTTACGGTTATACTGACAGTTCATAATAAGAAAAATATGTAATGCATTGTTGGAATCGATTTTAAACCATATCCTTACGATAAAACATCTCAAAATTACTGTTGGAGAATATACATACGGTCTACCCCGTTTCCTCCTTGATGGTGCAGTAGGCCATGGTATACAACCTATCATATACAGAATGTTAAAAAGGATGGATTCCTTTATTTTGTCAAGAGCTAATCCTTGGGTCAGTGTTAATCAAAATAATGTCTCAAGGGTTAGCTTTAAGCTGTTATAAAATGTATCAAGAGATAATTTGAATTATGACCATGCCTCAACTAATTATTAAAGAAAATCTTCAAACTACACTATTTTGTTAATAATATATACATATATTTTTAATATCAATTAGCGGCTCTGTTAACCGTTATGTAAATGCTCGGATAATTTTTAAGTGGGGAGTATACTTGTTTAGATTTGTTAATTTTTTAAAAACTTGAGAATATGTTAAAAGATACAACAATATTTTTGTTGATGAAAACAAGCAGTATTAGTTTATGGGAGAACATACAGCATTCTTTACACAACTGTTAACAGGGCCCGATCAAAAATCTAGTAAAATTATTTATTATTTACTGTGCGACCAGGGAATTTATTATTTTATGTTGTATGTATCGCAATAATATGAAAACTCAATTATCGAATCTAAAACTCCTCTTTAGATGCCCAAAAATGTGAAAAATAAGTCACTCGATAAAGAAAAAATATCCATATATAGTATTTTTTTAATTAATTTTTGCTATATAAAAGTAGTCGATTTAGAAAACAACCACTTTAAAATAATGTTATTTATTTTTTAAAAATAGGTTTAGTTTTAGTATCATACTTCTTCCATTTGAAATTAACCAAATGGAAGTGGTATATTGATACCTTGTTTACTTAATTGGCTTTGGACATCTTTAGCTATTTTGGCTGCCATATCATTAGCACCGCTTTTACTTTTTGTTTTAGTTCCGGTTGTAGAACTGGAGCTAGTGGAAATATCAAAAGAGGTATTGGCTTTATTTGATTTGTAACCATCAGCAGAAGCAGTTACTGTTACATCTATAGTTGAAGAGGATTTAATGACACTCGAAGGAATTACTTTACTAAATTCACCATTTGAATTAGTTATTCCAGAGAATGTAACATCATTGATGTTTCCGGTTAGATTAACTCCATCAATAGGTTTGTCAGTAATTGAATCTTTGACAGTTATAACAATAGATTGGGTTTTTCCACTTTCCTTTTTATCGATTGTAATATTCATTGAATTAGGTTCTACTGGGGCACTACTATTAGATTGGCTTAGGGGAGCGGAAGATAAGTTTTTAGGTGAGTGGAGGGGTGGTTGGGTTAGGTCAAGTGGTTGGACTAGTGGTGGTGCTGTGACTATTATTGGGAGTGAAAGGAGTGCTGTTATTGGGAGTGAAAGGCGTGCTGTTATTGGGAGTGAAAGGTGTGCTGTTATTGGGAGTGAAAGGTGTGCTGATATTTAGAGTGAAAGGATGGGAGTGAAGTTGAAGAAGGCGAAGACGGGTAGAGAGGCAAAGTTGATTGGCTTAGGGGAGCAGAAGATAAGTTTTTGGTGTTTGTACTGAGTGGTGGTAGTGGTGGTGCTGTGCTGTTATTGGGAGTGAAAGGATGGGGTGAAGTTGATGAAGGCGAAGACGGGTAGAGAGGCAAAGTTGATTGGCTTAGAGGAGCAGAAGATAAGTTTTTGGTATTTGTTATGAGTGGTGGTTGTGGTGGTGCTGTGTTGTTATTAGATAATGTGCTTTGACCTATTAGTGGTTTTCCGACTGCAGATGGAAAAGTTCCAGTAGATTTAGCACCTGTTACATTTACACTATAATATGCAACGAGATTTCCAGGCTGACATGATAATTTTGATGTTATTTTATTAGAGCCTTCCTTCAAAGTGGCATATGATGGTGAAAAATTATATGTCCATGATGAAAAATCTGTTTTTCCTTTTGGTCCAGTGCCATTTGCCGATTGATATGGTTTAACACTATTAGCAATAATTGAGACACCGCAGGTAGAAGAACCATTTGTATCGGATGTAGAAGTCCCATGGATTGAAAGCTTTTCCCCATTCTTGTTCAAATAATTTACACCATTAATAAAAATCTGGTCCCCCTTTAAAGGAGAATCTATTCTCAAACCTAAAGATTTTTTTGGGATTATTGTGGATATAGATTTATCTTGACTATTACTACCATTATTAGGTCCAGGTAACTGTGCATTCACAGTTGAAAAAATACCTGCAGAAAGTAATATTGAAGTTAAAAAAACTAAAAAGAGTATTCTAGAAATCAAACTATAAATATTATAATTTAAATATATTAAAAGATTGTTCTCTTATTCATACAATAAAATGAATATAACAAATCCATACCACGATCATTGGTAATATTTAACTATAAGATTTTTATTTTCTTCCCATAAAATATTTATTTTTTTAAATATAAAAAAAAATATTGGATTTTAATTTTAATTTTTCTAAAAAGGATGAAAATACAAATGATAAAGAATCATCCAATAAAAAATTCATTACAATAACAAACAATGTTATTGATGGAATAATTTCATACGCGAAAATGCATCATCCTTATGAAGCAATACTAATTCTGGAGGGAAAACGAAAAAAGGGTGAGATATATATTAATAATTTAGTAATTCCTCCTTTTGCAATCCACGGTCCTTTTTATTCAGGTTTTCTAATAAATGAATTACCATTTGATTTAAGATATGTTGGAACTGCACATTCACATCCAAGTGGAACCAGTCGCCCATCAATAGAAGATTTAAATCATTTTTATGGCTTGGTTTCAATAATAATATGTTATCCCTATAATGAAATGGATGTTCATGCTTATAATAGCAACGGAAAAGAAATTGAATATTTTAAAAAATAAGAACTATAAAAAATTTTAAATTTATCTATCTCTTTTTATCAATTTTAAAAAGTTTTTAGCTGATCGGCCTATTAAAATAAATGCTACACTAGTAATAGAAATCATAAACCCTGGGGATATAATCCACCACCAATATCCAAGTGTTTCGGCAGATGATGTGTGTGCATCCTGCAACATTTGACCCCATGTTGGGAAAGAAGGATCGCCTAATCCGAGAAAACTTAGTGCAGATTCTCCCAATATTGCAGCAGGAACAGCCAAAGCGAAATTAGCCAAAGTAAAAGGTAATAATTGTGGTACTATATGTCGTAAAACTATTTTTAAATCAGATTCACCCATCAATTTGGATGCTTGTACATACTGATAATTTTTTATTTGAATGCTAAATGTTCTATTTAATAATGCCAAACCTGGCCATCCAAATAAAATAAAAAGACCTATTAAAAATAACAAATTTCTTCCAAAATGAAGAGAGATTATAATTAATAAAATTAAAGAAGGAAGGGTAAGAAAAATATCTATGATTGTTAACATAAATGTTCCAGTTTTTCTTTCCTTATATCCTGCAATTAGCCCATAGAAAAGACCAATAATCGTAGACGATAAGGCAACCGCAACCCCTATAAAAAGATCAACAGGAGTACCAATTAAAATCCCATAAAAAACATCGCGTCTCGATTCATCTGTACCCAATAACCCAAAAACTTTTCCTTGTATGATTATATTCAAGTCCTTTAAAATGGTATTACTATCAAAAGAATAAATTGAAAATATAATTTCATATTTGCCGGTTAAAGGTGTATTGGAATTTGTTTTTGAAAAAATTATTTTTTCTGGTGAAAGATTGGCAATTGAAAATTTAAAAAGATTAGAATAGTTATTTAAAGAATTCTTTACTTCTTGAGAAGAAGAATAAATTCTCCCTGAAACTGTATTAGAATCCACAATATTATGGTTTGAGATATTGTTATTATTATTGGATTCATAACCATTGACACTGTTTTTTATATTATTTGAGTCAAGAGAATTTGAATAAATTTTAAATTCCAAATTATCTGGTCTTTTTATGTATACTTCTATTACAGGGGGAATTTTGCCTAATGTTATTGTATATGGAATATCTATAGCAGACGGAAAATCATTAAAATTAAATTGATATAAAAAGGTATTGTTTTGCTGTTTGAATTCTGTATTATTTAAATAGTTTCTAACTGCATCTTTTTGATAAAAAATTTTATGTTCAGGAAGTTGGTAATTAAATAGTTTTAGAATATAATTTATCCAGCTTGGTGCGGCATCACGGGGATTATTAGACCAATAAAGAGGATCTGTCCAATGCAGTCGCAATTGGGCAGGAATTAAAAATAGAGCATAACATGTCATTCCTATTAAAAATAAAATGAGTATTATTCCAATAATTCCACCCTCATTTTCTTTTATGAATTTGATATCAATATTCATAATTCTTTCTACCATCCAAACCTATGATTCTCCAGATTTTATTCGGGGATCAAAATAAGTAAAGCAAACATCCAAAATTAATCTAGTCAATAGATATATCAGTGCAAAAAAATATACAAGACCAATAATAAGTGGAGAATCACTTTGAATTATGGCGTTATAAAATAGGTTTCCCATTCCAGGCCAGTCAAAAATTTGTTCAACTAAAACTGAACCGCCCAGTGTTCCCGCTAGACCTAAACCAAACATTGTTGTTAGCTGAGGTCCTGCATTTTTTAAGGCGTGTTTATATAAAATACTTTTTTGAGGTATTCCCATAATTTTTAATGTTTTTATGAAATCTTCATTAAGAATTCGTGATATTATATATTTAACATAATATACACCAGGCGCAAATCCTATAATGACTAATGTTATGAACGGCAATGTCATATGATATAGCAAATCAGCAGTGTATCCTGATCCATTAGGTGGGATTAAAGGAGTTGATCCCGAAGGTAAAACACGTAAATAAAATGAAAAAAATACAATCATTATCATTGAAAACCACCATGTAGGAACACCCAGGCTGATAGAAGCGAAACCTGAAATAAATTTATCCATTGTTTTACCCTCTTTTGATGCTAAATATGCACCAAAAACCAAACTAATGAGTATAATTGTGATTGATGAAGACGTAAATAATAAAATTGTATATGGCATCTTTTCTAAAATCAAATCATTTACACTACTAGATCCATTAAATGTAGTAGCAAATCTTGATTTTCCTAAATCTAAAGTAATTATTTTAAGAACATCATTGAAAAGTTTTTTTGGAGAATACCATGGTTCATCTAAACCCAAACTTTGACTTTGAAGTTTTATTTGCTGATCTATAAATTTTTGTCTTTCATTAGAATTTTTAAATTGATGTATATTTGGATTTTTTGAAATTGCACTTGAAATAGATCCTATCACTTGAGCTCTAATCGAATCCTTCATTATTTGGTCAAAAGTAGAACTTAAAAGAAATATCGTTATAAACAAAGTAATTAATAATACTATAAATAAAATTATTATTTTTTTTAACAAAAAGAAAAAAAATACCTTCACTTTTTATTTAAGATAAAGAAATAAAGATATTAATCTATTACCTTTATGGCATTGCAATCAAAGTATATTCATATATTATAGGCTTCAAGGATTCATCAGAAGTTATAAATAATTCAAGTTTAGCTGGTCCAAGAGAAAGTAATTTTGTTTTATCTGCTTTGATTTGTATGGGTATTTGATTTATATTATCATTTGCATTTTTTTTGTAAATTGATACTAGTCATATTAGCTGGAGATTCTGTAGATATGTTTGAGCTATTTGCAGATACCATGTAAAATCACATTGCCATTTCTATCGAAAAGAAGATAATTTATTATCGCTTTAAATTGCCTTGTTTTATTAATGCTATTTTCAAATTTAATGTCGACATTAAATTTGAAAGGTGTACCTATTTTAATAAATTTAGGGACTTCAATTTTATCAATTGGTATCTTTGGAGAATTTTTAAAATTAGAAAAATACCCTTTTTTATAAGGGTAAGTATTATCATAAAATTTTTTAAGTATTAATATACCACCAGCTGGATTAAATGAATCTAAATAGTAAGGTCCGTTCCCAATAGCTGCATTATGATGAAGGTTAATCCATTGTATTGAAGCATCATATCTTTTTAAAACATAGTCTAAGGGAACTAATCCCTTTAATGGATTTGGTATAAATTTTTCTTGTCTCATTTTTTCTAATTCTTGTTTTATTAATTCTGCATGGATGATAGAATCAAAGATAATTGTTCGTTTTGTTTAATATTGGAATCGGTTTTTGAATATGATAATTTGTTATTTGATACTAGGCGTTCTGTAGCTGCGGTTATTTCCCACGGTTCAGCAGCCCATAAGGTACCAGATAATGGAAGTTGTCTCTTATCATAATGCCAGATATCGATATATGTTTCAAACGCGTTATCCTTGGTGAACTTTATTCCCTTGATTAATGATAAAGATGGAAGCGTTGAAGATGAAAATTCTGCATCAAATGTCCTATCATTTTTTTTTGTATCTATGGACCATTCATATTGGAAATAAAAAGGATATAATAAATCATATTTGTCCATTGAAACTCCGTTATGCCACTTTGAGTAGAGGGGATTCATATTTATTTTTGTTAAAGCAGTTTTGTTATTGGCGTCATTGTACTTCCAAGTTTGGTTATAGGGATTCCAAACAATTGCATCATGTGGTACAGAGATTTTACCATACGGTCCTTTTGTAATAACATCTGTCCAGTTATTTCTAAACGGCATTGGATCTCCGGTATATGGGTTTATTTGATACGGATTATCAGAAATCATTGAATAAATTATTTTACAATAGAAATCTTTACAACCATCCACGTTGTTCCATGCCCCTTGATAAATTTGACTCAATCCGATATTGAGGGTATTATTATCAGAACCATTTTTTTGAGCATTTATAAATGATAATTCGTTTGCTATGCCGCTAGAATAATCATTAACAAGTCCACTAATTTTATTGGAAGCAATATACGGATCTTGAGATCTGGCAAAAAATAGCCGTACTGATTCTTTAATTCCTATTGATTCAGCTTTTTTTAATAAATCATTTCTTTCTTCTTTTGTAGTAAAATTATCAAATATTAATTTTTTTGTCAAGTTATCGATTGTTGAATTGGTGTACTGCCAAAAAGCGGGATTTTGAAAACCTGGCATAGAACCAAGCCATGGTGCATACATTTGACCCACAGTTCCCGGATCGTAACGTAAAAAAGAACTTGAAATAAAAGATTCGGTATAAATATTCCAATTAAGATCTAATGGATTGGCCCCATAAACGATCTGGTTTGCTTTTATTAGATCACCATAATCTTTTATTACTGAAAAACCCTGTTTCTCAAGTACAGAAGCAACAACATTACCAAATGTTATTTTTATAGGATCATCATTTCGTATTAATATTTTAACAATAACTGGTTTTTCTTTGAATATCCATTTTCCATTGATATCTAATTTAGCTCCTACTTTTTCCATAGAATTGGATATCAAACCCGAGGCAAATTCTGGATCGTATTTAATTTTTAATGGTTCAATCACATCAACGATATTTTGATATTCAGGAGAATATTGTCCATACGGTTCAACAATGGAACTGCCAAAACCATTTAAAACATCATTTACAATGAAATTCCTATCTATTAAAAAATTTAGCGCATATCTTATATCTCGGATAGAAAATGGATTAAATGTTTGACTACTATTTGAAGGATTTAGTAAAAGGCCATATGATAATCCACCTTTGTCGTATATTTTTAAATTAGGGTTCTTTTTTGCATCATCAATCAACTGCAAAGGAATATGCGATAAATAAGTATCGAGAATACCATTGCCTACCGATTGATAGGCAGTATTATCGTTAGGATAACGAATAAATTTTAATTCATCAAGATATCCCCCTTTAGAAGAATTTGTAGTAGATAATAAAGACGATGAAATCATAGAGTAATTGTTCAGATTAATACAAATAGAAGAAAATAAAATAAAAAATAGTAGAACAGTAATTAATATTTTCACAGAATTATTTAAAACAGCTCCTATAAATCTTATCTATTAAATACCAAGATCTAAAAACATATTCATTTGAGATTATGACCTATCCATTAGTATATAAATACAAAGCATATATTTTTTTTTGTGACAAACAATATTAAACGAACACACGCATATAGCGCTCAAAGAACTGAAAGCAAAAAGTATGCTAAGGCTGAAAGGAGAAAGAGAAATAAAGCAAGATATTAATTAATTTTTTATAATTATTATAAAATAGAACTGTATAACTAGACGATATACTTATATTTTATTACTTTTGACTGTGTTTACTTGATAATTATAATATTATAAAATGATAAATGGATGGTTCAAACTTATTGTTGTATCATGGTTCATCCTTACTATCTCTCTGATGCTATTGTATATTTTCTAAATATATGAGGCTTGGTCATAATTCAAATTATCTCTTGATACATTATACAACAGCTTAAAGCTAACCTCTGGAATATGATTTTGATTTAAACTGTCCCAAATATTAGCTCTTGATAGACTAAAGGAATCCATCCTTTTTAACATTCTGTATCTGATAGGTTGTATTCCATGGCCTAGTTTACCGCGAAAACGAGGCAGGCCGTATGTATATCTTCCAACAACAGTAATTTTGAGATGCTTTATTGTACGGCTATGGTTTAAAATTGATTCCAATAATGCATTACATACTTTTCTTATGATGGACTATCAGTATAACCGTAAACTTGTACTGGCCTGCGGTCTACTATCTATTCCTTGCAGGCGTACATTTGACAGGCGATTGAAGACCATTTCTACAGATATGAAAGATAGAATATCAACAATGGGATATCTGTTTGTTGTAGAAGGTATTAGTAGACCTCTCTATAACTGCAATAGACAGCACTCTTTTAAAAGCAAAAGGTGGTGTATGGCATAAATCATCCATGAAAAAAGGAGTAGTACCTCGTCCAGGCATTGATACAGATGCAAGATGGTGGGGATACAGTCATACAAAAGGATGGCTATTTGGATATAAACTACACCTTACATCATCAACAGCAACAACAGCAGGAAAAGAGATCATAGTACCTCTAACTGCTGAAGATGTAACTAACTACTGCTAATATACCAGACAATAAGATGTACATTTCTTTAACATCCTCATCCTCATCTTCTGTTTTCTCTTTACCATTGGTATGTTATATGGTTGCTGACCCTGGATATGATGCAAAGAAACTGCATGAATATAGCAAAGGATTGGGAATGGATTTGGTTTGTCCTGTTAGAAAGATACGAAAGTACTTCTAAAAAGAGGCTTGAGCTTCTATGCTTTTATATTATATTGATATACAATAATGATTTTTAAGTCTACTCAGTTGAATAATAGAAAATAGATTAGTTTATTGAAATTTGTTTATAGTGTGATAATATTTTTCTATAAACATATTGTAGATAGGTGCTTTTAACAATAGTACTTTACAATGTTTGCCATTTCACAAAAAATTAGATATATTCGTCAAAAGTTCTTGTTATATAGAAGAAACTGTTGAATTGGTTATTAACCGTTATATCTTACCCATTTTAATGATTTTTCTTCCATCATTTTTCCAAATATTTGAACCGCTCCAATAAAGATAAATTCCTTGCTATGTATTAACTAGTATTATTTGTTGGTTGAAGATGGAAGATGATCTATTTCTCCATTTTTGATGACTGCCAGTATTATCATTAATATATCAAGATAAAATTAACATTAGAGTTGAAAACATCACCATCTATTGCTTACATCTTTACAAGATCGTTATTTTCTGATATTTCTACATCGCTATCCAAATATTGATTTAGCAACCATTCGATCATGGATATATCTTTTTGATGTTTAAATTATATTGACGATCACTACACATATATATATTATAATAAATTCTTTTATTTTATTTTCTGTATCCTTCCATTTATCTAGCCCTATATAACTTATATAATTAAAACACTACAAGTGATTTGTTACATGATATCTTTTTTTGCTTTAAACTACTTCTAGCCAACATTGTTAGATCATTAAAATGAAAAAGTAAAATCAAAATATATTCTTTAGAAAAATTAGAAAATATAAAATTGGTAGATGATATTATTGAATGGGAACAATAGACCACTTTACCTGATATTTTGAAATTGGACCACATCCTGGAAGGGATTCTATACCCGGATATGTTTTTTCTTGAGAATAGGTTCCGCTAGATAGTATTTTTTTCAAATCCTGCAAGGGTATAAATATTTTATCCGCAAAAACAAGCCCATTACATCCATTACTAAGCAAACCTGGAGATATTGAACGTATTGTTGAGTCTGCTTGATCAGGATTGGATATATCGTATGAATTAAAGGAAGGATCGGATAATTGTATTAATATTTCTCGTAAATTAATGAGCATTGAGGAAACACTTGAATCATCTTTATTTATCCCTAAAAATTCAATAGTAAGACCATTATCTTTTTTGTTGATATCAAACGGTCCCAATATTAAGTTTGAAGTAACATTAGCATTTACTTCTCTGCTTGCAAGATATTCGGTACCGGTTACAGGATTACGATCATTATCTCCTTTCTTTACGCTTAAACCCACAGATATTACATCATATAAAGGAGATCGTGGAATAATTACATGTATGCTATCTATACCAACCATAAATTTTGGGGTAACTTGTATGTTGGGATTAAACTTTATTAATTGATTTACTGGGAATTTGTTATAAGAAGGTACTTTATTTATTGTTATATTTTTATTTGAGTTATATGTTATAATCAATTTAATTGAACCATTATCTATTGTTTTTTTTAATGGTGAACCTATCCATTGCCCAGTTATGTTATTTCCATTAATAATTCCTTTGAAAATATTATCAACTTGTGAATTATTTTTATTTATTCCTACCCACCATAGAGAATCACCAACCTGTTTTAAAAAATATTTATCCTGATCATTCGATAGATATAATCCACTTAAATCCTGTTGCTTACTAATATTTGTTATGTGCTGATTTCCAGTTATTGAATTATTTTGTTGTCCAAAAGCTAATTGCGGGATATAAATTGCAAAAAACAAAAATAGAGCATAAAAAATTAATTTTATACTTTTCATAAAAATTATATAAATATCTAATATTTAGATTTTCTTTATTGAAAATATACAAATATGTAATTGGAAAATTGTTTTTATGTAATTTTAATTTTTTTTCATCTTTTCATTCAAGTTCCTACTTTGATAATTAAAATAAACTTTCTATCTGTTATTATTTATTAAATTGGAGTATGTATATTATATATGAAATGTCCATGTTGTAGTGGTGAAATGATTAAAGAAAAAGAAACAGAAAAGATCATACATCTTAAATGTAAAGATTGCGGATTAAGTAACAGCGAACTAAAACGATAAGGTTAAGATTGGATAATTAACTCACTCCAGTTTATATTGATGATTTAATCATAAATGATTACTTATTTTTATTCTATTTATTTATCGCTATATAAAGAGAGGGATAACCATGATAAGTATTAACATTCTCAAAATTTTAAGGTAAATTATTGAATTCTGTAAATTATACTTTTATAATGGCAATATTCAATATGGATTTGGACAAAAAACTGCTATCAAGTAAATAAATAAACAAAATAATTAGTCATAATAAACATCTAATGTGATCGATAATCTCAATAATGGTATAAATCATTAAATATTATTTAACGAAGGTGGAATTTGCGATTTATGAATATGTTAAAACTCTACAGGTATTTTACCTTATTTACATATGTATATACAATTAAGCAAATAAAATTAGATAATATTCTAAAATTGTAATTTTTTGTGAAATGGTAGGCCAAGTATTCATTAGATCTCTTGCATAATTGCTTACAAACAGCTTTATGACCATCAGTTCTCCATCCATCTGTTCTCTCTTTGCTTTCATACGAGAGGTTATCCAAAAAACCATTGCTTTTCAAATCATTTACCGGCCTTACAGTACAGGAATTTGATGAGATTTACGAGGAGATAGCAAAAAGATATGATAAGCATGAAATAAAGCGTCTATCAAAAAGAAAGAATAGGGAGCGATCTATGGGTGCTGGCAGGCATTTCAAACTGGATGTTAAAAACAGATTTCTAATGCTTTTGGTTTACTATCGTCTTTACATCACTTACACATTAGCTGGCTTTTTATTTGATTTGGATCAGAGTAACATCTGCAGAGATATTCAAAAGATAGACAGTTTGATTAGAAAATGTGTACCAATTCCACAGAAAATATACAACATTACAAAGAGACTAAAAACGCCAGGAGAAGTAGAGAAATATTTTCCTGGCTTTATGGCTTTTACAGATTGTACAGAACAACAGATACCCCGACCTATAGATAAGAGTAGAAGAAAGATGTACTATTCAGGCAAGAAGAAAAGACATACCGTAAAGAATCAGTTTATGGTTAACAATCGTGGTTATATCCTTCACAAAATACGCCACAAAAAAGGACGAAAACATGATTACTATATTTATAAGAAGAATCATCCTGTCACTCCAAAGCAAGTTGTTAATGTAGTTGATCTTGGATATCTTGGTATAGAAAAGGATTTTCCAGAACAACTATCCACCTTACCATATAAAAAGAAGAGAAACTACGAGCTGTCGCAAGAAGAAAAAGAGTACAACAAAATCCATTCTAAAAAGAAGATAATAGTGGAACATACCATCATTTGTCGATTGAAAAAATACAGGATTATGCGCGATATATTTAGAAACAAATTGAGAAAGTACAATCGAATATCAGATATAGTTGCAGGACTGGTAAACTATAGAATAATGAACCAAGGTTTATAGAAACTAAAAAGTATCATACTTGAAGGTGTAGATTGTTTCTAATTATGCAAGAGATCTATTATCTAATTAATTTAAAATACTTTTAATTATGCCCTCTAAACTGCTTATTTTTCATACATAAAAATAGTCGTATTTATACTATACTGCCTAACATAAATTCATACTATAGTAAAATAGTTTTACTCTCAATACATTTAGCTTAGTTATTTCTTTCTATACATCATTGTCTCTCGGTGCCGATGTTTCTACCGAACAGTTGAACAATGCCTATAAAAAAGAGATAGATTCGGATGTAAAAGAAAGAATTCTACTTATAAGAAGAGTTAGAATTGATAGTCAGAAAGAAGCATCCAAAGTAGCAGAAAGAGAATTACACAAATCAAGATGGTAGAGGGCCATACAAGTGGTTAAATAGATTTGATAAACATGGACTATACAAATAGATTAAAAGACCATCCATCCACGAAGCGGTAGAGTCCACCACTAATCCCACAAAAAAAGATGTTAAAGATAAAACAAGGTATCTGAAAACAAGCCGGTTGGCATCAGGCCAAACAAGTAATGGATATTATCTATAAAAAGACTGGTGTAAGATACCATGAAGTATATTTTTACAGGCTGCTTCACAAGTGAGGCTTTTCTACAAAGGTTCCACAGAAGAGATTTGTTAATACTGCCTCAAAAGAAGAGAAAGAGGCTTTCAAAAAGGGGTACAAAAGGAAATTCTCGCAAATCCCAGAAGGATTCAATACAATAGCAGTACTAGAGGATGAATGAATCAATATTTGTATATGATGTAACTGTTAGAAGAAAACTATGGCTTCCCAAAGGGATTAGACCGGTGTTACAAATACAGGTTCACATCAAAGGAGGACATGTGTATTTGGTACACTCACTATGGAAGGTAAACACTTATTTAGATCAGTATGATATGTTTAACCAAGACACTTTCCTTGATTATTTGAAACAAGTAAAGAAAAGGCTTAGGAAAGAAGGTCATCCTGTTTACAGATAGAGCAAGTCAACATCAATCAAATAAGGTACAGAAATATTTGAGATGAATAAGGATTCAGTAAGGATATTCTATTTACCAAAAGGTTCGCCTGAATTCAATGCTATTAAAAGAATGCTGATGGAGGCAAGGAAAGTATGATTTGTTGGTATCAAAGTATTATCCCAAATTTACCGATTTGAAATCATCTATTGCTAAATATTATAGAACAAGACGCTTTAACCTGGATATAGTAAAGTATCTGTTTAAGGAAAGTGAATTAGCAATTTATGTTATGTAGTATATTAGATTTATTTAATTGATTTTATTCTCTCAGCATTTAAAATTAAATTGAATTTAATATAAGGTAAGTAGGAATGTTAGTGTTATTAAACTAAATGGAATTATTATAATCTTTATCTGGTAGGGAAACGAATAAAAATTTCTTAACAAATATTTACTAATGGATATTAAAAGAATTGAGAAATGAAAATTGTCTCTGAATATTATATCATGTTAAAACAAATATTTATAATAGCTTATATGACTGGTATTTTATGGCTGAGGCGAAATCCATTATCTTTAGTTTTTACCGCTATTTCTCCATTTTCTTTATTATTTATTTTGTTTATAGTTAGCAATGGACATTATGTCCAATTTGCAGTTGCTGGAAGCCTAGTCATGGCCTTAGTGGGCTATGGTTTATCTTTGGGCCAAGATATTTCGCTTTATAAATTAGAATATAAAATGCAGGATATGTTTGTATCTTCTCCTGTTTCTCCATTAACCTATATGCTTGGGCTTGCATTTTCTGAATTAGTATATGGTTTACCTGCTTTACTTGTTTTAGCCTCTCTAGCAGTCTATTTTTCAACATCGATTTCATTTATTCCTCTTTTAATTGTAAATATTTTTTTAATTTGGGGTACAATGTCTTCTATAGGTTTTTTCTTATCTTCTCATATGCTTCATATGAGAAATGCTACACAACTTATTTCATTTGTTAATGTTATTCTTGCCGTTATACCTCCAGTTTATTATTCTATTGATAGATTACCTCTACCTCTTCAAATAATCTCTTATTTTGTTCCAACGACTCATGCATCATTAATGTTACAATATTCTATGGGGTTTCCTACTCCATCCACAATGGTCAATTTCACTTGGATTATTTGTACAAATTGCTTATCTTGATTTTTTTTGTTATTTTAGCAAAAAAAAAGGCTTTATGGAGAGAAAATTAAAAATTTATTTATTAATCTTTGTATGTTATTGTGATTTTTATTATTCTGGAAAATCTGTCTTGTAGCTTCTATTAATTTATAAACATCTTCTTTCTCATGAGCATATGAAAAAGCACCCATTTTCATGAGGTAAAAAGAATATATTGAATTTTGCAATTAATGCCAAATTATAATTAAATAATAATTCGTTATTTGATAATGCAACATCTAATGCATTATTTATTTTTTTTATTTTATCATTTAGAAAATGAATCATAAATAAAGACCCTATTCCTGTTATTTCTGTATCTATATTCAATTCCTCAAATAGTTTTGATAATTCGTTTCTTGCAAAATCTCCAAGGAAATTAATTTTTTCATAAACTGTTGGATTATTTTTCAAATACTTTAATGTATCATATCCTGCAGTCATTGTCAATGGATTAGCTGAAAATGTTCCTCCTCCTATAGAACAATAGGTGTTTTTTTCATTCTTATTTGTGACATCTGCCAAGTTCATTATTTCTTTTTTACCACAAACTGCACCAATGGGAAGACCTCCGCCAATTATTTTACCTAGTGTAAAAATATCAGGATCTAAATTGATAGTGATCCATTGCCGCTTTATATGATAGTCGAAATCCGGTAACTATTTCATCCAAAATTAAAAGACTATCATTTTTCTTTGCAAATTCTTGCAATCCTTCTAAATATCCATTCTTCAGGAGTAATGCATCCAGCACCTCCTAATATTGGCTCAATTATTATACCTGCTAAATCATCTTTGATTGATTCTAAAACTTTTAAAGATCTATCTAAATCATTAAATTGAATAGATTCAATAAATTGACTCTTCATCTTCAACTAAGCCCTATTCCTTCATCAACTTCATATGGATAATTTACAGATTGTAATAAATTTGAATTAAATCCATGCCATCCTCCTATAACCTTTGCAATTACTCTTTTTCCTGTTTTGGCTCTTGCTAATCGAATTGCATACATTGTTGCTTCAGAACCTGTGCTAGAAAATCTAATATTTTCTGCATGTGGTATTGCTTTGTTAATTAATTCACCAGCTTTACACTTGACTTTATTTGCAGTACCAAATAGAGTTACCTTTTTTAATTTGTTTTTTTAAATTCTTAGTTACAGTTTTGGGAGAATGACCTAGTATTAATGCCCAATGACCATTCCAAAAGTCAATATATTTATTTCCATCAACATCTTTTAGAATATTTTCCTTTAGCTTTTACTGTAAAAAATGGATATGGTTTATAGAATCTAATATTGTGATTTATTCCACCTGGAAAAATTTCTTTGGATTTATAGTATAAATTCATTGATTCAAAAGTCTTATTTTTATATAATTCGATATAATTATCAATTTTCAAGGATATATAACATAATTTTAGAGAATCTTTTATTTGTTTTTAAAAAACAAGATTTATATTAATATTATTACATAATTGTTATAGAACGCGTCCAAGATAAAAGGCGGCGTCGGTAATGAAGTTGGCTTGTGCCATAATGTGATTTACTGACCTCCAGATGCGCTCATTACATTATTAATATAAAAATATAATAATAAAGTAATATAATGGAGATTCAATCAACATATCGGTGCTGACCCGATCGATTGAATCTGACATGGGAAATGATCAGATAGACGCATAAAAATTACAATAAAAAATATATTTCACATAAAAATATATTTATATATATAATATAAACTAGATAAAAATGAAACTTAATTAAAATAATTTATATACTTAAAACTAATATAGATGCATAAAAAATACTAATGATTATTCTTTTTTATAAAGATAAATATTCAAACTAATTAAATAGTTATCTAATGATATTATCTCTCTATTAGTACTTTTGTAAATATGTAGGTATATAGAATACTATAATTTGAAATTTGTATTTATATACTATTAGTTTATTTGTTATATCATATTATATTATCAAATAATTCTTTTGTTTAATAGACGTAATATTCTTCTTCTTTAATATCAATATTCACAATTATAAAATCAATAAGTTTTTCTTTTCGATCGTACTCTCTCTCTTTTTCCCTCTCTACATATCTTACATCTGTATCTCCAAAAAGAGAGCGTAGAGAGTAGGGAGAGCTTAGAGAGAAAAAAATCTCAATAAACGTTCTTTTGTATCACAAATTAAAAGAATACGTATATAAACATATAGCAAAAAAAATCAACCAACAATATTTTACTTTAATTTAATAATAATATGGATATGGTAATTAAATAAAAAAAGTATTATCTATCTATCTCTTATTATTCTATACTAGTATTATTATTATTTTTTTGACTCCGGTTGATCCTGCCGGACCCGACTGCTATCAGAGTGGGACTAAGCCATGCGAGTCAACATAGCAATATGTGGCATACGGCTCAGTAACACGTAGTCAACATGCCCAGGGGACGTGGATAACCTCGGGAAACTGAGGATAAACCGCGATAAGTCACTACTTCTGGAATGGGTAATGACTGAAATCTACATGGCCCCTGGATTGGACTGCGGCCGATCAGGCTGTTGGTGAGGTAATGGCCCACCAAACCTGTAACCGGTACGGGCTCTGAGAGGAGGAGCCCGGAGATGGGCACTGAGACAAGGGCCCAGGCCCTATGGGGCGCAGCAGGCGCGAAACCTCTGCAATAGGCGAAAGCCTGACAGGGTTACTCTGAGTGATTTCCGTTAAGGAGATCTTTTGGCACCTCTAAAAATGGTGCAGAATAAGGGGTGGGCAAGTCTGGTGTCAGCCGCCGCGGTAATACCAGCACCCCGAGTGGTCGGGACGTTTATTGGGCCTAAAGCATCCGTAGCCGGTTCTACAAGTCTTCCGTTAAATCCACCTGCTTAACAGATGGGCTGCGGAAGATACTATAGAGCTAGGAGGCGGGAGAGGCAAGCGGTGACTCGATGGGTAGGGGTAAAATCCGTTGATCCATTGAAGACCACCAGTGGCGAAGGCGGCTTGCCAGAACGCGCTCGACGGTGAGGGATGAAAGCTGGGGGAGCAAACCGGATTAGATACCCGGGTAGTCCCAGCTGTAAACGATGCAGACTCGGTGATGAATTGGCTTTATGCCAATTCAGTGCCGCAGGGAAGCCGTTAAGTTTGCCGCCTGGGGAGTACGGTCGCAAGACTGAAACTTAAAGGAATTGGCGGGGGAGCACCACAAGGGGTGAAGCCTGCGGTTCAATTGGAGTCAACGCCGGAAATCTTACCGGGGGCGACAGCAGAATGAAGGTCAAGCTGAAGACTTTACCAGACAAGCTGAGAGGAGGTGCATGGCCGTCGCCAGCTCGTGCCGTGAGGTGTCCTGTTAAGTCAGGTAACGAGCGAGACCCCTGCCTCTAGTTGCTACCATTATTCTCAGGAGTAGTGGAGTGAATTAGAGGGACTGCCGTCGCTGAGACGGAGGAAGGAGGGGGCTACGGCAGGTCAGTATGCCCCGAAACCCTCGGGCCACACGCGGGCTGCAATGGTAAGGACAATGAGTTTCGATTCCGAAAGGAGGAGGCAATCTCTAAACCTTACCACAGTTATGATTGAGGGCTGAAACTCGCCCTCATGAATATGGAATCCCTAGTAACCGCGTGTCACTATCGCGCGGTGAATACGTCCCTGCTCCTTGCACACACCGCCCGTCGCTTCATCGAAGTTGGTTCTTGGCGAGGTGATGCCTAATTGGTACTATCGAACCTGGGGTCAGCAACGAGGGAGAAGTCGTAACAAGGTGGCCGTAGGGGAACCTGCGGCCGGATCACCTCCTTAGTTATCATACCTTGCTACACACATATACACACAAATACAAGTCGATAAGAAAATACAATTGATTTTATAACAAAGGATATTGATATTGATATTAATCCTGATTTATTATGTTGTTATTGGTTATGAATTTTTGATAACATATGTAAATATTATATAAATAAATAATGAACAAAAGTAGATGATAAATTATCAAAATAAACAGATTATTGTAACTTTTATATCGAAATATAGAAAGTAATGGTAATAATAGGTTTGAATAGTTGAATATGGATGAATGAATGAAAAAGATAATACTTGTTATTAGTATTTGTGCAAATTCTATATTTAATTTAGTTACATGTAAATATATTTTATTTATTTCAATTCAAATCAATGAATTGCAGAATTAAAAAATTGCAATTTGCACAATGATACATTGGTTAATGCTATTGAGGCTTTTTCACTTCCTTATGCGTCTATCTGATTGCTTTGAAAGTTAGCAAGACGGATGCAATTCTTTGTCAGAAAACAACTGAGGAGTTGAAAGACAAAGGATGAAGATGGCGTAGTAAATACAATTACAATGATCGTCGTGTATAGGATCAAACCATCATT
>CAWISD010000007.1:0-16285 GCA_963838615.1 uncultured Nitrososphaeraceae archaeon | reverse complement strand
AACTTGTTCATAAGAGCATCTTTCAAGGGTTTGTTTGAATATACAAATTTAGATTCTACTGATTGCTCTCTATTTTCGAACGTTTCGTATTTTCTGACTTACTATTGCCCTTGAAGATTATTTCGTTGCTGATAAAATATAGAAAATCAGGATCAAACCATTCTCCTGTATCTGATTTCTTCCAGTTGTCGCCTATAATTCCTTCTTTAATTGTTGCTTTTGTTTGTCGAAGTCAACCATTCCATCCGTTGTTTTTTAATACTCCTCTTTTTATATGTAATGCATATTCAAATATGCTTAGAGTAGAACTAACACTATGTTTAAGTTTTCGTTCAAAACTATCTTTCTATTAGTAAGAATATGTGTTTCTAAAAATATCAATTTATTAACGGCTTCCATTATAGTATATATATGGATAATTCATTCTAATTCGGTGTCTTTAGGGACATTTTGATATTTCTTTGAATATCGTAGTTATATACTGTTAATTATATAACAAAAATGTAAATAAATAAAATCGGCAGTCTAATTAAAATATAAAAACCACGAATAATATTTCCTTCACTAAGACGACAATCAATTACACAACTATACACTGCGTAAAGCTTTTAATTATGTACTTGTACCATCAATAAATGGGACGAACAATTCCTTCTTTTAGACAACTTCTTGAAATCGAAAAACTAGATTGGTCCACATTTAAAAAACTATTGCCATCTAAAAAAGATAAACAAGCATTTGATGAAATATTTGAAAATGCAAAATTATATACATCTTATTTAGGTAATTTTTTATCTTAAATGTTCTATATTTCATTTTATTGGCATAATAGATAAATTATACAAACATCATAATAATAGATGGCCAGTATAAATCATTCCGTGAATTATAGATTACCGGTAAATCGCCGGGTTACATTTAGTGACTCTGTCAAAAATGCTAGGAGTGAATCCTCAATAACTTATAAATCCACTCAATCCATACAATATGCTTTATCTTCAAAAAAATTCTCTGATCCTTTAAAGTATGAATTTTCAGTTGCCTGTGGACCATACGGCAGATGGCGGTGAAACATGGCTAGAAAGCGATGTTCTTGAACTCTTGGAAGGTTGGGCGGGTGTATCTGATCCCGCCTTGGCATGGGATATTTCAGAAGATAATAAACAGACAGTATATTTGGTAGCATTGCCTTTTGCTCCTGATGATGGACCTATTATAGGAATTGCAATTTATCAATCTACTGATGGCGGTCAGACATGGAGTACTCCAAAACTAATACACAAAAGTGTTGATCCTAACATAATAGAGAAGATGATAAACAATGGTCCACGGAGACGATAATCCACTTAGCCCATATTTTGGAAATGTTTATGCAGTTTGGGACGATGGAGCAGGAGTTGGTTTTTCCAAGTTAGCTTTTGCAAGAACTGTTGACCATGGCAACACATGGATCGGTTTAAATGATCAAAATGCTGGTTCTCATATTCGAAGGTATACAAGATTCAGGTGCGCCTGAGATTTCAGTCGCATCTGATGGTTCTATATATATAGTATGGCTTGGAAATAATAGTAGAGATGTTAAATTTGTAAAGTCGGTAGATGGCGGAGACACTTTTACAGATCCCACAGTTGTAGCAAAAGACATAGTGCCATTACTTATCCATATATTGAAAATACTCATGGTTGGGATCATTTTCCTGGTTCAACTTTTAGGATGGGAACTTATTGTACTGGCTGTACCGTTGCAGGTAATACAATAGTTTTTGCATGGGCAGATTATCGAGAAGGAATATCTCGAATTTATTATAGACGATCTATAGATGGAGGTAATACATGGGAAGGACCTGTATCAGGTCAGCCTTTATTGGTTAGTGAGCGTGTATCTATCAGAATCTGATCAACAAGACTTTCATCCTCAGCTTATTAGTACTCCTAGTGGAGAAATCGGATGTGCTTTTTATGAATTTGGGCCAAAAGGTCGTTCTGGAATCCCACCTGTATGGGAAAACAGTCTGATTGATGTTATTATGGCTATCTCTTTAGATAATGGTCAAACTTTCTCACCTAGATTAACAGTGACCGAATATCCTTGGGATCCAGCTGTTGGTGCACCGCTATCACATGGTGATCCGGATGTTACCTTTATAGGCGAATATTTTGGATTAGACGCAAGTAACTTAGGATTCTTTCCCTTATGGACCGATACTAGAACAGGAATGCAGGAAATATTTACAGCAAGAGTAAATGAAATATATCATAAAATAAATGGAATAAACCCCTCTGTAATTCCTAACCTAAGAGAAAAAGACTAGATTGATATTATCTATCTCTAGTCATGAAAGGCTACATCTATATCTTTATCTCTAATTTAGTTTATTAGTGGATTTGATATAGTAGAGGTATAACGTTAATCAGGGATAACGTCTTTCTGACTCTTCAATAGGATAATCATTAGCACTCATATCTCGTATACGCATAAGACCATTGTTGTCAAACTCCCAATGCTCATTGCCATGAGTTCTCATCCACTGATTAGGATTATCTGCATCTCTCCATTCATATTCAAACCTTACAGAAATTCGATTTTCAGTATAACACCAGAGCTCCTTCATAGATGGTAGTCTAGCTCTTAGACCATTTTCTTTTAAGAAATTCTATAATTGCTTCTCACCGTTAAAAAACTCTACTCTATTACGCCACTGTGAATCTATAGTGTAAGCTTGTGCCACAATCTCAGGGTTGCGAGTATTCCAAGCATCTTGAGCAGCTTTGACTTTTGCTTTTGCTGTTTCTTCACTAAAAGGAGGTTTTATATCGGTTGGTTTTGCCAATCTGATTATATTGGAAAGTTCATTTTAATATCGATTTATAACTTGATAGAACTTTTATTGTAACGGGCCCGATGGGCTTAGTGCTGATATCGGTCCTTAAAAGTGGATTCTACTAGTCATTAATATCTATATTCTCAAATTTAAAGATTTGGGCAATAGGTGACTAATTACAACATCACTGTAGTAATAAACCTTTAACCTTGATTAGCCTTGAGGATAACAATTGCTATTGAAATAGCAGTTGCAGATGGTAGAAGATCATCCAAAACTTGTAACATTCGGTATAGGACTAGCAATCACATTTGCAATAGGCTCTACAATAGGAGCAGTAGATCACTATCACCAAGCATTAGCCTATATACGGCGTTGTCCTTTATGTTAACCATACTATTTTGCTGTATCTAAAGCCTAAAACAATATGCTTATATATCTGTAACGGTTATTACCTATTATGGCAATAAAAAGCAAAATAATGAATTTAGTCACAGCACAGCCAAAACTTGTAATATTCGGTATAGGTCTTGCAATCACATTTGTAATTGGAACAACAATAGGAATGGTAGAAGTACAACAAGCACATGCTGTGGTTCTTGTTGATCGATCCGTAACCTGCCAATCATTATAATTGGTCACTATTCTTTTTTCAACTATTTAGTTTACAAGTATTAATCAAAGGTTTCAAGTTTATTCTAGGTGATGAAACCAAAATCATGAATATTATGACTGCACAGCCAAAACTTGTAACATTCGAAATCGGGCTTGCAATATTCCTTCCTATTGGTGCTGCAATATGAATGCTGGATCTTCATCAAGCATATGCCATTAGTAGCCATGTGGCAGGATACAATCATCTTTATCATAACTCTTACTAGTTATCCATGGTGATAATACGGTGATTGATCATATGAGGATTTAAGATGAATCATCCATTAAAACATCCAATGATTTATTGATAACCAACAGCATATAGGGGGATTTATAATTGGACTTGCTCGATTTCTAGCCTCACATAAGGAGGATAGTACATATAGTAAAATAATCAGCAATTGGAATGAATTTATTGATAGTTTACCTAGATGAGGATAAACAACTATTGCTTGGAATCATGAGTAAATGCTACTTCAAACATCAGAAATCTATCAAGGCCCATGGAATCTCCGATTATGAATTATATACTGCACTGTTAATGTCCATATTAATAGATCAACAAATTCAGATCGATGGAATAAAGCATAAATAATAGCACTGTCCATTATTCCAAAATGGTTATTATGAAATTTATATCATGATGATTCATAACCATTGAATAATAATATATGATTGTTCTGCTTCATCAAATTGCAATAAATTTGCGTCTTTCTTTACATTTGATTATAAATTCGAAAACCAGTATTGATATTATATGGGAAATTAATTCCAATTTTGTATCTTTTGTATACTTTTCTCCATTATTGCCTGCTGAATAATTATTTCGGATTAAAATATGCTCAATATCTTTTATTATTTCATTTAGATAGTGATAATAGATCCTTTTAAAACTTTTAGAAACATTACGACATTTGATAATATCTACAAGCAATTATTATATCACAGGATAATCGATATCAAAAGCCTTGCTAATAATGTGGCTGCCAGTATGATTATGAGATATAATGATTGATTACGGCTAGAAGAGTTTCCGATAGTCAAGGCAAGATACTGTGTATATCATATGAATGTAAAGTCAATAACCACTATTTTCTTTATGTGATTAAAATCAATAGGTATTTAATAATTTGTTATTAAATGCAATAACTAATACTACACAAATAGAAAATAAGGGTGGGATTAATCATATTATGCTGCTAACTTTTTCCCAAAATGCTTCAAATCAAAGGCTTGTTTGGATGCTCTTTTGTCTTTTTCTTTATCATCATGGCTTTAAAAGGGATAATATAATAACGGCCCAGAGTGCTTAGTGCTGATATCGGCCCTTAAAAGTAAATTCTATCATCTATCAATGCAACCAAAATTAAGGTTCGGTTAGATAATGAATATTATACACGAGTATCAGAAAAATGTTAAATGGTATTAGAACCCTTGCCACCACTATCACCAGTTTTATTTTGATCGACTTTGTGTATTGTAAAATACCTTGAAGTTTCAGATGATACTATTGATTCTGTGTTTTCTACCAGCAACCTTTTCTTCTTCTCTGGTTCTATGTTTGCATATTCACCTGCATCGTTAAGATACAGATACTTTTCTCTCTTTAGTAGTTCTTGTGTAGATCTAAATGTAATCCAATTTTCATGGTATTTGTGAAGCTGCATCAGCGAAGTAGATACCACAATAATACCTCCTAAAATGGATGAAATCAAGCGTAACGCATCACCTGCAGGTGATACTACATTAATTATCGGTATTAGGGCACTAGTAAGAATTATTATAAACTGGAAAGAATAGAACTTTTTCTTATTTTCTTTAGATGCTTTACTATGATAATCAAGCTGCTCTTGTAATCTATCTTTCAAATAGTCATGCTCTGTTTGAGCCATTCAAGCCCTTTTGTAAAGCAATTAATAAAGATTGTTAAATTTTTTTTTTTTATTGAATCTGTTTTCCTTAAAGAAAAAGCATTTTTTAAAATCATATAATTTTATTATTAATTATGGTCTATAAGTGAAATTCTATCTTCAATATTTTTTATTAAAGGATGACGATATCCTGTTTCTTTCTCCAATTCTAATAATAATATTTTTACAATGGAGAGAGACTCCAATGCTTCTTTCTTTTTATTCATTTTATAAAATGGAAAACTAATATTATAATTATCCCGAGCCAATCTCACTCTATCATTTAGATCTTTATCAATCTCCAATGCCTTGTTATAATATTCTAAAGCTTGAGGGTATTCTCCCATGTTATCATATACAACTCCAATGTTTGTGTAATCCCCAGCCATTGCAGATTCATCATTTAGCTTTTGATTAAAACTCAATGATTTATTATGGTAATCTAATGCTTTGGATAGTATACCAAAGGAATACAGAATTAGACCTATGACTCTAGAAATATTTGCACAATACCGCAAATCTTTACTATCTTCTGCAAATGCAATTACTCTATCAAAATCATTATTGCTTTCCCCTTGATTGAATATAAGATTGAATCTGGCTAGTGAAGATCTATGAATATTTTCTTTTCCTATAGAATTTTCGGTAATGTAAAGTATATCAAAATAATACTTGTAGAAATTTTCACCATATTCTTCTTCTAAATCATAACACGATTTTTTAATTTCTTTTTCTATTGTTTTTTCTAGATGGTGTCTTATTGCGGGATGTATATTAGATCTCGCATAATCAGAAACTTCCCATTCGATTCGCTATTACTATGCCTTCTTTCTTTTACTGATGCTGGTTCATTATCCTATAGTTTACCAATCCTGCTACTATATCTGCACTTATCGTAATTTCTTAATCTATTTCTAAATACCTCACTCATTATCCTGTACTTTTTTAAGCGACAAATGATAGCATGTTCTATTACTATTCTCTTCTTAGAATGAATTCTGTTGTATTCTTTTTCCTCCATAGTTAAATCTTGATTCCCTTTCTTCTTCTTAATGGGTAATGATGATATTTGTTCCGGATAGTCTTTTTCCACTCCTAAGAAGCCTATATTCAGAATACTCTCCACATCTTTTGGAGTATCAGGATGGTTTTTCTTGTAGATCTTATAATCATGTCTTCTTCCTACTTGCTTATGTTTTGTTTTATAAAGTATAATCTCCTCATTTTGTTTACCATGTACAGATTCTTTACTGTAGTATGTTTTTTCTTCTACCAGAGTAGTACAACTTCCTTCTTATCCTGTTTTCAGGACGAGGTATTGGTTGTTCAGTTGTATCTATAAAAGCCAGAAAGCCAGGAAAGTATTGTTCAACTTCTTCCTGCGTTTTCAGCCTTTTGGCTATCTTGCATAGTTTGTGCGGTATCGGTAAGCACGGTCTTATCATATTCAATATTCAATCTTTTGTATGTCTCTACACACATTGCTCTGATCCAACTCAAATAGGAATTCGGTCAAGGTGTAAATGATATACAGACGATAGTACACTAGAACCATGACAACTCTATCCTCAACAATGAGTTTGAAGTGTCTCCCTGCGTCTATATCTCGTTCTCTTCTTCTTTTAGATGATAAGCGTTTTATCTCTGTACTTTTCGTATTTTGATTTTATTTCTTTAAAAATGCCATTAAACTGTTGAATTGAGAGACCGGTAAAGGATTTAAAGAGTGAGGGCTTCTTGGATAACCTATCGAAGGATAACAAAAAGAAATGACATCTTTACATACGATAGATGGAAATAAAGCTGTTTTGGCTAATTACGCAAGAGATCTAATGAACCTACATCAGTAGAAGATAAAATAGTACATCATTAGTGAAATGAAGGAAATGTGTCTAATTATGCAGTAGATCTAATATTATAGATCTCATTATTTATGTATTATTTGACAGGATTGGGATTGGGATAATTTAACAACCAAAAAAGATTTATCTTGATTTTTCCTAGTAGAATAAAGATCAAGATAAAAGATGGACTCCAATTCAAAGACTGTTTTTATAAGCTATGCCAGAGAGGATTCAGAATATGCAGAAAGAATTTATAAAAACCTTAAAAACGCTGGTCTAAATCCTTGGAGAGATAAAGATGCAATCAGGCCAGGCGAAAATTGGAAAATTGCTATAAGATCTGCAATTAAAAATAGTCGATTTTTCATACCACTATTTTCTACAAACTCTATAGAAAAAATAGGGTATATACAAAAGGAGTTCAAATATGCGCTTGATATATTTGACCAATTTCCAGAAAATAAAGTATACATCATTCCAGTAAGGCTGAATGATTGCCAAATATTGTATGAAAAGTTGGAAGATATACAATATGTGGATTTATTTTTAGATTGGGACCGTGGATTAAATCAAATATTTGAAACATTCAAAGCTCAGGGTATTGAATTTAAGCAGGAGATAGATGGCGATAATAATAACAAAGTAAAAACAGTTTCTACAGTAAAAGGCGAAGGAGAGAAACAAGAAGAAACTGAATGGCAGATAGGTCTATCGGAAAAAGATTGGAAAGATTTATTGATTTTAATCTGTAAAAAAAAATGTATTCCATTTATAGGAACAGGAGTGTATACATAACAAAACTGAAGATGGTAAAAGATTAATTCCATCAACTAAGGATATTATTGAAAAATGGAAAGAAAATTACAGATATCCACTTGAGGACCTATACAAATTAGCAAATGTATACACATTAGAAGATTCTTATCAACTAGCTAGAGCAGCACAATTTTTGGAGATACAAAATGCAGATGAAGATAGAATGTATCCCAAAACACTTTTAAGTGAAATGTTAAAGAAAATAAATTCATCTGATTTTTCATCTTACTTTAAAAATGTATCACCTTATGATATACTAGCCAAGCTTGATTTGCCACTCTATATTACTACTAATTATGATAGATTTATGGAAAATGCTCTTTCTAAAATCCCAAGAAAAAAACCAGAAAGTGATTTTTGTAAATGGAGTGATGATCTAAATAATTTTGTAGAAGCAACTAACATTACCTCTGTTTTCAAAGATACTCAGTACAAACCCTCTGAAGAAAGACCTTTGGTATATCATATTCATGGAGATATTGAAACTCCTGAGTCAATGGTTTTAACTGAAAGAGATTATTTTGAATTTGTAATTAATTTAAATAAAGGTGATGAAAAAGATATCAATCCTGCTTTTATTCGTCGAGAATTGGCAATATCATCTTTAATGTTTATTGGATATAGTTTAGAGGACATTAACTTTCGTGCCATATTTCAAGGTTTTTTGAGTTTTCTTAGCTCTGTGAATAGAAAATTTAAAAAACTTAGTATTGCAATACAGATTGTTCCATCTAATTATAATAATAAGGATAGAAGGATGCAAAAATATCTAGAGCAATATACCAAAAATATGTTTGATGTAAAAATATTTTGGGGTACCACTGCCGATTTTATAACAGAGTGGACAAGCGATGGCAAGAATTTAAAAAAAATAGTGATATGAATATTTGTTACCCATAAAAGGAGATTAATGATAATTATGTCATCTAAAGAAAACATAGAGAACCAAGAATATAAAAACTACTTTTACTTTGACGCTATAACCATGAGTCCTTAGAGCCTATATTGGTCCACGTCCATTTAGACGAGATAAAGATGATCTATTACGTTTCTTTGGAAGGGATGTTGAAACAAATGAAATTGTATCTCTTATTACATCTCATAGACTTACTTTGGTATATGCTCAATCTGGAGCTGGGAAAACATCTATCTTCAATACTCAAGTCACCCATAACTTGGAAAATTATGGATTTGAAGTATTACCTATTGCTAGAATTAGGATTACCACTACTTTTGTTTCTTCATCTATAGAAAATACAACTAATTCAATAATTAATAAAAATAACAATTCATCATCACCATTAAATTCCACCTAATTCAATAGATAATCTCATATATATAATGCACTTCAAAGCTTGTGTCCAGACATCAAATCTCAAAAATTGCTAAATTTATCTTTATTTGAATTTCTAGATTTATATTTTCCAAATCAAAAAGATGAGAACGGAGATAGTCGATTACAGGTTCTCGTTTTTGATCAGCTTGAAGAATTATTCAACTTTTATCCGGATAAATGGTTAGAGCAACAAAAAGATTTCTTTGGACAAATAGCTGATTCTTTGGAAAATAATTCTTTCCTTCATATTGTCTTTATTATTAGAGAGGATTACTTAGCACAACTTGATCCTTTTAAAAATATTCTTCCAGAAAAATTAAGACCTCGATTCAGACTTGAACGATTGGGCAGAAATGAATCTATTTTGGCGATGAAAAATCCTATAAAAAACATAATTAGCAAATATGGTGAAGATGAAAGACAAGATATTGATTCGGAAATAAAGGAATTAGTCGATGATTTTTTAAAAATTTATGTTGAAACACCTGATGGCGATATCCGACATGCTAGAAGGAGAGTTTGTTGAACCAATACAACTTCAAGTCGTATGCAGAAGATGGTGGAAGGAAAGAAAAGAATACAAAGGTTCGCTAAATAAGAAAGATAAATTAAAAATATATCAAATGTTAACACAGCTTTACAAGACTTTTATGAAGAAGCCATTCATGATGCACTAAAGTATACTAATGTAAAAGAAAAACAAATAAGAAATTGGTTTCAAGAAAAATTAATTACATCAAGCGGTACTCGAAGCATAGTTCATAGAGATAAAAATTCTACCGGAGGCTTGAATAATAAAGCAGTCGACATTCTTGAAATAAATATCTTATAAGGCGGGAATGGCGATCAGGAGCACTATGGTATGAATTAACTCATGATCGGTTAATTAAACCAATAAAAGATTCTAATGATAAATGGTATGAACAAAAGACAAAATTAAAAAGAACTATACTTAGAAAATGGATTATTATACCTATTATACTAACTATTATATACTATATAATTGGTTTTTCAATTTTTACATATTATGCCTATAATGGATATTATGCAATAGAACAACAAAAACAAATAGATAATTTAATTAGCCAAGACTGGAAACTTTATACTCATGATAACTATACCGGAGCTATACAATATAGTAATAAGGCACTATCTTTAAACCCAACTAATAATGTTGCATTATATTTAAGAGGAATAGGACTTGATACCTTAGGTAACTATACCGAAGCTATACAATCTTATGATAAAATATTATCCAAAAATTCAACTAATACGGATATCCTAATAAACAAAGGGAATGCTCTTGAATACTTGGGTAAACTATACCGGAGCTATACAATCTTATGATAAAATATTAAATTTAAATTCAACTAATACCGATGCATTGCAAGGCAAAATAAAAATATTAACAAGAAATGGGACATAATGCAAGTTCTTTGAAGTATTAGAATGGTTTTTAGGGTTTTTTTTAATATTGCAACATTAATGGATAGCAAATTGTGATTATGCTAATAAATGTATAAATACCACAATGTCATACAGAATATTAAGACAATGTTAATGAATAAATTTAATTCCTTTCTAATACGCTACACTAATTCAAATGTCAATTATATTGCCTAGCATAAAAGCATATAATTGTAGAATAAATTGGCTCTGCTACAAAATTCTTAAAATTACGCATAATTAGTATTTGTTTATTTAACACGCAAATTTATCATACAATGATGCTTTTACCATCATTTCCGGTATCATATTTTTCAGTCTAGCCGAATAAACATATTAACCAAACATACTCGTTATTGAATTGTATACTGTTTCTACAATGAATAAGGTGACTTTTCGAGTATTTGCAGATCTTACAGTAAAAGAATTTGACGAGATTTACTGAGAGATAGAAAGGAAATAACATAAATCTGATCAAGCGTTTATCTAGTAGAAATGATGGCAAAAGAAGAGAAAGAGCAAATAGGGACAAAGATGAGTTTCAAACTTGATGTTAAAAAGATTTCTGATGCTTTAGTAAATTATAGTCTATATACATATACACATTAGCGGGTTTTATTTTTGACATTGACCTTAATAACGTCTGCACAGAAACAAATAAAAAATTGAAAGATTGGTAAGATAGTGTGTACCAATTCCACAAAAATGATGCTTGATTGTATAACTATGAAATTCGATTTTTATGTTTAGATTTGTATCAAAATACTTAAAAGGGGATCAACTCCATTAAAAGATTAACCTTATCAAAAAATGCGGTAAATCGATTATGCAAAAAAGCAAAGAAATATTCAAATAACAAAAAGTCGTAGAATCTCGAAATCGAAAAGTATTTTCATGGCTTTTGACATCTCGCAGAGATTGTAATAAACAACATTCTATGCATACATCTAAAAGAAGAAAGGTCAATAATCATGAAAGGAAAAAAAATTTTTAATTTTTTATAAATTTATGAGTAAGGATTCTTAAAAGAGTTTGTGTTGCTAAAGCCCCTTCCCTAAAATCATTATTTTTTAAGCCCGTTTCTACAAAATCTAAACCAATTAGGTTTGATGAATCATCAATATTATTAAGAATTTCACTAACTTGAAATGGATTCATTCCAAATGGTTCGGGTGTTCCAGTACCATGGAACATAAGGAATATCATATACATCAATATCAAATGAAATATAAATATCTCGATTCTTTGATTTTTTTTTCAGCCAGTCTGTTATAGTATTAAATGAATAGTAACAATCCCATGCATCAAAAGTTATAATTCCTTTCTCAGATGCAAAAAGATTTTCATTTTTATCTGCCTGTCGTATCCCAATTTGGATAAGATTTTGTCCTTTTAAATAACCTTCATTAATTAAATGATAAAATGGAGTAGTATGACAAATCTTCATTCCATCATAAATTGGTTTTAGATCGTCGGTGAGCATCAAAATGAAGTAATAATGGATTATTTTTTGCAAATTCTTTAAAAACAGAATAGGTGATTGTATGCTCGCCTCCTAGAATAACTGGTTTCTTTTTATTATTTAATAAAATAGATACGATTTTGGTTATCTGACTATCAAAATCATTCCAGAATGAATTTATCTCTTTTTTGTTACATATATCTATTGTTTTTTGAGAAGGTAGTATTAAATCACCCAAGTCAAATATGCGAGATTTTTCGAAAACTTCAATATTCTTTTCATAAACTAACGTTTCTATTTGATTTGCAGAAGTTATTCTAATTGCTTCTGGACCATAGGATGCAGTTTTACCAAAAGTGGTTGTTATATCAACAGGTAATCCAATTATATTTATATTTGAATCTTCAAAGGAGATAGGTTTTGGAATGTCGCAAAAACTAACGCCAGATTTTGTATCTTCAGGTTTAGTAAAAAAATCATCCAGGTAAGACAAACTATCCATTTTTTAGCAATCAATTCCTTAATTCTAAATAGGATTTTAAATATTTAATTCCAAAATAATTCATCCAAATTTGTTTGTCGAGGTTTTCCAATAATTGATTTAAAATTTAAATTTAAGGATGAAAGAATTTGATCAAAGGTTGATTCCATGGTTTCCAAATACTTTTCGGTATCGATATCCATTTGATTAGCTAGTGCCACAGGTTTTACCCCATCTAATGTCCGTGTTTTAACATAGGAAATAATATCCCCCATTTTTACTTGTTTACCTATCTCAACCAATTGTTTTGCTGCCTTTATATGTTGAGGAATACCCTTTACATTTTCTATATCTTTTTCTTTACCATCTAAAGATTTTGATTTATCCGGTCGCTTCTCTAATGTCTTTATCCCATAACTATCTGGAGATTTATTTATCATAACATTAAAACTTAATTCCTCTAATGAAATTTTTTTATTTTCCAAATTTTCGGCAATTGATTGTACTATTTTTTTTATTTTTTCTTTTGCTTTTTCAAAATCGTTCTCCGAAAAAACCTCTTTAAGGACATTTAAAATATCGTAAAAAGCATATCTTATGATTGGGGGAGTATGAGATTTTTTTCCTGTCAGTCCCTTCACATCAACTGTTCCATCCTCTAACACTCCAAGGTAATTCTTTTTTAAATCGCTAAATACAACATATCTATATCGTTTATCAATTTCCAAATCGATACCTAGACTCTTTTTAGCCCATGAAGAAATAGTATTCAATCCCTCGTGAGAAGGATTTTTCAAGAAAAGGGAATCGGTATCCCCATAAACAACTTTGATATTATTTTCATGGCATTCCTCAATAGTTTTTGTTGTAGTTATTCTTCCAATTGCAGCTGTGGCTTCAGCCACAGGTAAGCAATAAAGAGGAAATATATCCGCCCCCATAACCCCATAAGTGGCATTTAAAATAACTTTAATGGCTTGACTTATTACACTATAAAGATGTTTATCTTCTTTGTTCAATGTAGTATCTTTTGAAAGATTTTTATAATAATTAACTCTCAAATCTCGTAATGTACCTATTAAGTACAGAAGTCAATCCCCGTTTTTCTTTACACACCCAATGGTTTGTTTGATCGATATGCGTAGATTGGTCATTGCGGCAGTTTTCATGAGGACAATTAACTGTTTCATAAGATAAATTATGAACTTTAATTATACTAGGATATAGACTAGCAAAATCAACAACTACCACATTGAAATGTATTCCTAAGACTGGTTCAACTACCAAACCTCCTCGATATTTTTTTTCTTTTATAATGGCCAGTGTTGACGATGTTCCTTTTTTTTGTAACTCTTCTCTTCGTGGAATAAGAATATTTTGTTGTCTATGTTCAAAAAACATCATTGATCTAATCCATTGATTTACTCCAAATCTAGTTATATCCTCTATTGACATTCTGGAAATTCTAGAAATAATAATTAATAATTTCATTAGTAAATTATCGTTAAAAGATGTTAACTGAAAAGTCAAATCGGCATCTTTGAGACAATATTCGGATAATTTCTCCAAAGGAAGATCACTTATACTACCTTCAAAATCTATTTTTGATTGATTTAAAAGAGCTTCACATATAGCATTTAAAGTAAATTCAGAGTATTTATGACTAAAAGCATAATTTTGAACTGACCTATTTTGAAAAGTTCTGTAAAGATCTATATGTATCCCATATTTTAAAGAAACTGGATCGGCCTGTATACCCCTTTTAATAAAAGAATCCTTTTTTACCAAAATAGGTATTTCTTCTTTTTTGATTGGCGTTTTGTGAACCGGATCTATAGATGGATCTTGTGCTCTTGCATATAGATATGGTAAATCAAAATCATCACCATTAAAAGTTAAAACTATAGGATAAGTTTGAATTATGGTGAAAACTTTTTGCAATAGATTTTTTTCAGTATCACATAATTCAACCGTCGTTGTATCCAGTTTTGAAGAATCAAAATCATTATTTTTTTTTAAAACAAAAACCTTTTTAAATCCATCGGATGCCGATAAACCAACTGCAGAAATAACTTTATCATGATCTCTTGCAGTCGGCATTCTACCCTCTTCCGCATCCACTTCAATATCCAAAGAAATTCGTTTAATATCAGGAATTGGTTGATTTAATAATCTAGACCACCTTAAAAGAAATTTATCATACTCATTACTTTTTAAATCATTTTTAGAAAAGTTATATTTAAAAAGATTATCAAGATATTGATCAACTTTTTGGGGAACAGGAAATTCATGGAAAATTAAATTATTACCAATTCTATTATAAAATGCGCCAGGAATAAGGCCAAAGTCAAACAAATAACTTTCATGATATTTAATATCAGCTTCCCATGAAGTAACCTTTTCTCTAAAACTATTATCAGTCCCTCCAATAGAAAGTGGATCAGGAGCTATTATTTTTAAAACCGAAATTTCTTTATCTTCTATGTCGTCTAGTTTTTTTATTCGTTCTATTTTATATCTATTTGGATCTTTGTCAGCTACTGTTTTAGCCTGATCGGCATAAATTTCTTTTACATAACAATAAGGGTGATGCTTATTTACATAACTGTCGATAAAATATTCACTCCAAAAATAAATCTGAGAATCCTCCGGATTATAAAATTTTAAAAATACTGATTTTTTCTCTCCTATATAAACAGCAGAAAGTAACAATGAAGGAGTATTTTCCGGAAGTTTTTTTAAATAATAATTCTGAAGATTATCCGAAGGTAAAACGGTTTTTATCACCATACTTTTATTCATTTATTCCTTTTAAAAATTAATGACTTTGAAATAATATATCTCACCTTCCTTTAATCATAATCCCAAAGTTAATATTATGATCTATTTCAATAAAATATGAACGCGTCCAAGATAGAAGGCGGCGTCGATAATGAAGTTGGCTTGTGCCATAATGTGATTTATTGACCTCCAGATGCGCTCATTACAATATTAACATGTGGTTAATTGTAAAAATGATTAGATAATCAAGATATTTGGTTATTGATAAACCATTGTAATCGCATAGTTATGGGGATTCGATCAACATATCGGTACTGACTAGATAGATCGGATCTGACAAGGGAATAATCAGATAGACAGAAATAACATTTACTATAATAACATAAAAGATATTATAATAATATGTTAATAATCGAAATTAAAATATGTAAATTAATTTATAAAATCAATAAGTTTTTCTTTTCGATCGTACTCTCTCTCTTTTTCCCTCTCTACCTATCTCTCCCTCTCTCTCTCCAAAAAGAGAGAGAGACGAAGATAGGTAGGGAGAGCGTTAGGGAGAAAAAAATCTCAATAAACGTTCTTTTGTATCACAATTCAAAAGAATCGTAAATAAACATATAGCAAAAAAAATCAACCAACAATATTTTACTTTACTTTAATAATAATATGGATATGGTAATTCAAATAAAAAAAGGATTATCTATCTATTTCTCTATTATTCTAGTACTAG
>CAWISD010000006.1:0-67412 GCA_963838615.1 uncultured Nitrososphaeraceae archaeon | reverse complement strand
AGAGACAAATGGAATGTGAAAAATAAGAGTAAAAAATATTTGAAAATACATGTAACAGTAAACACCAAGAACAAGAAAATTCTTTCTATTAAGGTTACTGACGAACATTCATGACAGAAAGCGTTACCAGAATTGATTGATAATATTATAAAATCTGATAATGTAACAGTAACAATAGGCAAACTATTTGCGTGATGGTGCTTATGATAGCAACGATATATTCAGATATTTATAGACAATGGAATCTTGCCTTGTATTAAAGTAAGAAAGAATACTCCATTAAACTGAAAAAAGGACATATTCTAAGAAATCTATCAGTCATATCTCAGAAAAATGATTTGCAAAAGTGGAAAGACAGCATTGTTACTATGGACAAAGATATATTGTAGAAACAGTATTTTATTGCATAAAGAGAATGTTTGATAGAGAGTATGTTTATTCCGTTAGACTAAAGAACATGATACAGGAAATGATGCTAAAAGCATCATTGTATAACAAAATGATATCTATTTAGACAAAACAGATAGTAAATAAGAGATTTTAGAATCATGCAACAAAGCAGATATGATCTATTAACAATATCTTTTGACTTTGTTGTTTGTCTGGATTTTTAATATTAAGTTATTTGCAGTTACAGGACTTAAATCAGAGATTTTTCTGCGATACAAAAGGGTGAATAAATAAATGCATATTATTTGACTATATCATCATTGAATTTGTAATTTTCTTTAAAGATAATTTAAATGTTGAAATAATTCCAAATATTAATACTTATATATGATTATTTAAACAGATAGATAAGTTCGTTGATCAGATCCCGTCCATCATTTATCCATAGACTTGAAAACAGATTGAATATTGGTATTCATGATGGTCAACATACTAATACAATTGGAAATCCTCTTGCAAAGCCGTTTCCATGGTGGTATGAATTGTATCAGCGAATTAGGTTATTTCCTTGGTGGATTAAGTATAATTTAGGATCAAATGAAGAATCTGAGCTCAAGAATAAGATAGTATACTTGGCCTCGGAAATGAATTTAGAAAAAAAGTGGATAAAGAAGATAATTAGACATGCTGTCTCTGAGTTCTCGAAAAAGGGGCTTGGCTCCGATTATTATGGATATCATACTATAGATCATGAACTTGAAGCAACATATCTTACATTAGTTTCAATTTATGGTCATATTAAACAAAGTAACGGAAATCCGCCAATTTTTACTAACAAAGATATAAAATATCTTTTCTTTTCAGCTCTCTTTCATGATTATAATCCAGCAAAACAGTTTGATAAACCAAATGAGGAATCTGTAGAATGGTTTTTGAGAAATGATCCAGAAATAAGGAAATTTATTGATATTTTGGAATTAGATATAAATGTTGTAATTGCAATTATATATAGAACTGCGTATCCTTTTTATGGCAAAATCACTGATAATGCTACAAAACGAATACAGGAATTACTATCAATCAAAAATCATTCAAAGGAATATGATGATGGTAATAATAACAAAGATGCTAATTATAATTCAACGAGAGTAGAACATTATCTTCGACTTGGTTGGCTTTTATCCATATGTGAACGTATGGCTGGATATGCATTGGGTGACTTTGAACACGCAAATAAGCTGGCTAGAAGTAATGCACATGCATTAGGATGGCATCCTTCTATAATAAACAGGGAAAGTGTAAAGTATTTTGATATTCTTAAACAGGAAAATGAGATGCTACAATTTGTATTAGATGGATTACCTGACAATTTAAGAAAAAATTTTTTTAATAATATACATTCTTTCCATGATCTCTATAAAGAAGAAAAGAAAATAAGGAAATTGGCAAGAAATAGAAAAATTATCTTTGAATGTAATCTAGAACAAATTGGAAATAGTCATAATAATGGCAGAAATTCCATTATTGACCTTGAAATAAGAAACCGCGTTCTTAATATCTATAACAAGCTACCAATTCCATTAAAACGTGGAGAGCGCGATTTTATATCTTCTCTTTCTAATCCTGATACAATTCTTATTACGCTTAGACTTAAAAGAGAAAAAAGATTGTATCAAAACAATAACCCTACTAATAAAGAAAATGATGTATTAAAGGATATGGATATGACAAAAGAAGATAATTCTTATGGAAAAGAGACCATTGTAGGATATGTGAAAGGGAGGATCATTAGAAAAATATAATCTAAGACGTGGAACATTTGATGAAAATTACGGTAAGAAAAATACTGTATATATGGAATGGATTTGTATAAAGCCTGGTTACTGGGGCTCAACTGGGGGTCATCTTCTTAGAATGAATTTCCTTCAAGAAGCAAAAAAAAGAGGCTATAATTTCATAACTGGTTATGTTCATCGTAATGTAATAATGAAAAGAATAGACAAGGGTGAAATCATCGAGGTAGTACAAAACTATGATCCAGATAAATTAGATTATTATAGAATTGATCTAAGTAAAATGTTGGGTAATGATTCAAAAGAAGAGAACGAAGATGAGTTTGCAACAAAAGTAGTTTATTGATATTGTGTATATTTATTATTAAATAATATGTATATTATACCAATTAGCAAAAGTAATCTAAATAATTCTATCATCGATAAGTATTGTAATAAAATATAGTCTTATCGTTAAACTGCGTTTATTTCTACTGAGAAAGATATCCTGCATATTTGATTTAGCCGACTTGTGCTAATTGGTATATATCTTAAAAATTCAATTTCTTTCTTATGACATAAAACAATCATCATAAGCATATACCCTTCTTAAAATCTATGATTTTCTATTAGTAACAAGTTATAGTTTAATGTGCAATAAAGGAAATATCTGGAAGTCAGATAACAATCTGCACCCACAATTGACTCAGACATTTTATATCTGGTAGGAGAGTTCCAAAATACTATGTATATAGTTATTTTCTTCTTATTTTATTTATATTATTGTTATTTTAATTTATTTCAATGCTCTATTTTTTTATTGCTTTAATGCTCTTATTGATAATTTTGTTGGAGAATGGATATTTATTACATTTGATTTAAACTTTGTTATATCATTATAATTAGAAGGTTATTGGACTCGTTATTAAAATCCTGGATCAAGACGCCAGCTACCTTATCTTATAGGAGGTACAATAACTGGAATATTTATTACATATTATTATGGACTTTTATTTTCTATTATAGTAAATAGTGCAATTTGGTTTTTAATATCAGCTATTATTAATAAATACTATTGGCACTATACCGGATTTAAAGATGAGATGCGTCTTGTATCAAAATATATTATTAATAGAAAAAAGAAACAAGTCAATTAAAGAACCATTACTTTTTAGCATATTAATAAAATATGTTTTATATCCACTATTGAAAATGATAGATAAGAAATTATCCCTTGTTACTATTCATGATGTAAATCCATCATGTGCTGAAAAGTTGCAAAAAATAACCGATGCATTAAAAAAGTTAAATATAAAATATAATCTAAGTATTGTTCCAAATTATAATAAAAAGTATAATTTGAAGGATAATCCTGCTTTCTGTGATCAAATATCTACATTACTACAATCTGATACTAAAGTAGAACTTACTTTACATGGACTATATCATCAAATAGATGAAAATATAGAAGATTTTGATTCTCAATCAAAAGAGGAAGAAATAAAAGATATAAAACAGGGTTTAGATATTCTATCTTCAGTTAGGTTGCCAAGACCTACAACATTTATACCACCAGCATGGCATTTGAGTCGTCAAGCTATAGAAGCACTAAAGGATTTTGAATTTGAAATAGCTGAAGCAAGATCAGTTTTAGAATTCATAAATAAAAGAAGAAAATATATTATTTCTCCAGTTATGAACTGGGATAAGCAAGGCGATAAAGAGAAAAATAAACAAATGTTAGAGCAAAATAAAAAAGAGTTTTATACCCATTTATTTAATATCGGTGGGCAATCATATGGATTGTTTAGAATGGCCATCCATCCACCACACGATCCTGATGAAGCATTAGCAGACCAAATCAAAATGATAGAATATCTTAAAGAAAAAGAATCTTACAAATTCATTAATTATTCTGATCTAATAGAATAGATACTCTTAACTTTTTGTAAATAGAAATTTTACTTTTAAAGGGCAATTATTTTTTACGGTTTTGGTAAGTTGATTAATTGAGAATTGTCACCGGAATAATTTCAATATAAAAAATATATGAAATGGTCCGGCTATAACAAATATCTTGTTAGACGTTATGAAATTCTATTGGGATTTGATTTTATTAACAAATGGAATACGGGATTAAAAGAGATGAATAAAGACAAGGTTGGATTAGGAGCCATTTCATTATCCTGATACCTTTCTTCTTTTACTTGGTTATGCTAAAGCATATTTTCATTTGCCATTTAGACAAACCGAGGGAATTGCACAGAGGACATGCTAAAGGAAAAGTGCCTTCAATTCCTAATTACAGTACAATAAGCAGCGAAGGATAAACAATTTAGACATCAAGATAAAAGAGGATGACAAAAGTAAGGAATTTGAAGATTAGTATATCATCATTGCAATAGACAGTACAGGAATAAAGGTTACCAACAGAGGGCAATGGATGAGAGACAAATGGAATGTGAAAAATAAGAGTAAAAAATATTTGAAAATACATGTGGCAGTAAACATCAAGAACAAGAAAATTCTTTCTATTAAGGTTACTGACGAACATGCTCACGATGGTAAAGTGTTACCAGAATTGATTGATAATATTATAAAATCCGATAATGTAACAGTAGCAATAGGCAAATTATTTGCCGACGATGGCGCTTATGATAGCAAAGATATATTCAGATATTTATCAGACAATGGAATCTTGCCTTGTATTAAAGTAAGAAAGAATACTAAAGTTCAACTGAAAAAAGGACATATTCTAAGAAATCTATCAGTCATATCTCAGAAAAATGATTTGCAAAAGTGGAAAGAGGACAGCATTGTTAGCTATGGACAAAGATGGATTGTTGTAGAAACAGTATTTTCTTGCATAAAGAGAATGTTTGATAGAGAGTATGTTTATTCCGTTAGACTAAAGAACATGATACAGGAAATGATGCTAAAAGCATCATTGTATAACAAAATGATTTCTATTTAGACAAAACAGATAGTAAAATAAGAGATTTTAATAATCATGCAACAAAGCATATGAGAGCGAATAATTCTGCCATAGATTAATAGCCGTCACAAATGGATTAAAAAATTCAATATTTTCATTCTAATTATTTATTCCAAGTTTTCTATTCCTTTCTTTTAGGTTTTATACGGAATTAAAATCCTTTATTAACCATCTATATATACTATGTTCACTAATAGATAGTGATGTCAAAGAAATTCGATAGTCAAGAAAACAACAATGCTTCAAGTCACACAGAATATTCCTATAATACCAATAATCAAAATAATAGCAATGATTTCAAAGAATCAGTCAACAGATCACTTGATGAAACTAAACATAATATTAAAAGATCAATAGATGAATCAAAAAACCAGATTCCACGTTATAATACTATTGTAAACAGCTATCAAGAACAATCACTTCAAACTGCAAAAGAGATTTCAGAACAGTTTATCGAATCTCAAAAATCAATAATTAATTCTCTTCAATCAGCATGGAAGCCATACAATGAAAGCTACAATGGAATGGTTAGCATGTTTGCATCACCAGATTCTATGGTAAAATCATATAGCAGATGTGTTAGCAATTTTGCAGATAATGCAGTATCAGCAATGAGACTTTCAAACAACATGATATTCTCAACCTTGGATTCATGGAAATCAGGATTACAACAAGCAAAAGATAACTCAAGACACATATTCAATCAAAACGTTAATGCAGCAAAAACATTTGAACACAATTCAAGAGAGATAAATTCAGCAGTAAAAGATGCTAATGCAAACGTTAATGATGCTAACAACAACAATAACAACACTGCTACTACAACATCCTCTTTTACACAACAAAGCAATAAAAAAATCTAATCACCCCATTTTTTCCTAAGAATAGGCATATACTGATTGTACAGAAAAAAGTTAGTATCATGCAGATGTGTATATATTTATGATTTTAGATAATCGTCTAGGATTATATGCTTTATAAATCTAACAAGTCTATCTATTCTCAAATAATTAAATACCATTCTAACAATTTTTGACCTTATTATCCATATTTATTCCACTTAATGAACTTTATTATATGTAGTTTAGAAAGTACTGAACGATTTGATAAAAAAGAATCTATCAGAATCCTTAACTATACAGAGTTATTCTATAGCAAAAAAATCTTGATGTTAATCCATTTTCATTGAATTTTAAATTTATTAAATGTCATTTTACAATATGAGGCGCTAGATGATTATGCAATTCTACAGCAGTACATGAACTATTTTACCATGAAGGTGGCCAGAAAAACAATCAAAAATTACTACATGAATTTGTTAAATATAAAATAGAAGCATTATCATTAAAGATTCAAATCAATAAAATAATTATAAACAAAGTCTAAATTAATATTGAATAAGAAAAATATATTTTAAGAATTAATAGATAAAATCTTTAATCTCTATAGTATCAAAATCTGTCCAAATATTGTATCCTGTAAATACAAATACTTGAAAATGCAGGTGGGGAATATAGGTAAAGCCAGTCATACCAATTCTAGCTATTTCCTGACCTACTTGAACTTGCTGACCTACTCGTACTTTTGCACTATGATATTCAAGGTGATCATATCTGGAGTATTCACCGAATGAATGTTTAATGGTAATAAAGTTGGTAGTATTCCAATAAGATGGATCAGGTCCCCCAACATTAGAATCATCATTGACAAAAACCACTTCACCATCAGCTGCAACAAGAACCGGAGTATTTTTTGGAGCAATAAAATCAACTGCATTCCTAAGGCTACCAATATGTGCAGGAGATGAAGTTCTATCCATTTGTTGTAGCAAGTCTATTCGTATTGGTATTCTATATTTGTTGTAACTCTTAATTTTAAAATATGAACTCACCTATTACCAACAAGTTATAGTTTAACATAATATAAAAGGAATATATAAGAATCAGATCCCATTTCAACGCATTAACTCTTCATATTACATCTAGGTCGGGAGTTTTTGTATGATACGAATAGTTGTATCTAGATATAACTCGGGGATATGAACGAGGTGTCGTAGTTGATAGATATATTAATTATTACTAGTTTAAAAACATAAAAATAATTTGCTTATATGCTTTTTAATAAACATTTTAAAGCTCCATTAATTGTGTGCTCTGCTGATTCTAAATATGCTATGTCTCTTTTTTTTAACTCTTCTGATGTTTTTGGTCCGATAGAAATTATTAATTTAATTCCTAAGTCATTTATCAATTCCTGTTCATTTTTGTTTGTCGACAAAAGAAGATTTAGTCGATTTTCTTACTTCTTCTTCTTCTTCTTCTTCACTAGATAAATGTTATTTGCAATTATTTTAAAAAATGCTCTTACTGTTGAGGGACTAGTAAATATAATGTATTTTAATTCTTTTTGTTCAACTAGATTTTTAAATTTTTTCCATTCATTTGATTCTATTATTTTATTGAATTCAATAGTTTCGTAAAAAAAAACTTGATCTAAAATCAAATTTGTATATTTTTTTGTTATAAGATTATTTGATTTTTGTGATTCTGTACTTCTTGGAATTAATATTTTGATTTTCTCATTTTCGTTACTTTTATCTAGATTATCTAAAAATTCCACAATGCTATTTAATGAATAATCAGTTGTTTTGGTATCTGCATCTAAAATAATATTACTATTACTATAATTGGTTGAAGCAGCAGCTGCGCTAGATAAATAAGCTTTCAAGTTATATTTTTCTATTTCTTTTTTAGTTTTAGGGCCTATGGCAATTATATTATTATATTTATTTTTACTACTTCTTTGTATTGCTTTTATAATATTATTATGGTTTTTTTCTTTTTTTATAATTTTAAAAAAAATATTCACTGAATTTGCACTCAAAAATATGTAATAATCGTAAAACTCGTTTTCTATTTTTTTTATCGAATCTGATATATCTTTTGAATATAATGGAATAGTGGTTATGGTAGGCAGTGCAATTATATTTAATTTTATATCCGATTTGAATATATCCGGCAGAGGAATATCATCTTTCTCTATATCCTCTTTGGTAATGGCAATATTTAAATCTGTCAATTTTTCAAATGTAGTTAATACTTTTTATAATGAATCCCTTTGTAAATACCAGTTAATATTCTCATTTAAATTTACTGTATCACCTATTATAACAATCGCTGGAGGTTTAATATTTTCCAGTTTTGATTTTTTTACTATGTTATCTATCTCTCCAATTATGATTCTCTGATTTTTCAAAGTACTGTTCTCAATTATTGCAACTTTTGTATTTCCACTAATGTTCCCTTTTCTAATTTTTTCTATTATTATTTCCAATTTTTCAGTACCCATATATATTACTACAGTATCTACCGCATCAAATAATTTTTCCCACTTTACTATTGGTGTCTTTTTTTCTGGATCTTCATGTCCTGTTACAAATGCCACTGATGAACTATATTTTCTATGAGTTAGTGGAATACCTGAATATATTGCTGCGCCTATTCCTGAAGTGATACCTGGAATTATTTCAAACGAGATATTGTTGGATTTTAAAAATTCTGCTTCTTCACCTCCTCTGCCAAAAATAAATGGATCGCCTCCTTTTAGCCTTAATACTTTTTTTCCTTTTTTTGAATACTCTAGCATAAGTTCGTTTGTTTTATTTTGATGAGTGGTCGGATCTCCAATGCTTCTACCTACATAGACTTTTTCAGTTTTCTCTGGAAATAATTTGATGATATTTTCCCCTATCAGCCTGTCATATAAAATTACGTCAGACTCATTTATCAGGTCAAGGGCTCTGATTGTCAGTAATTTTGGATTTCCTGGTCCAGCACCACAGATAAATATTTTTCCCAAATTGCAACTGTTGTTTGTGCCATTGTCATTGTTATTCTTTGTTTTACTCATTCAATAATCATTCCTTTTATAATATCGTTATTTTTATTATCTACACTTTCAATCCATTCATTTGTCATCTCTTTTGCTCCTTTTGAAATAAGATATTTACCTACCTTTATTCCTAATTTGATGGGATATTTTGCATTTCCTACTTCTTTATATTTTAAAGATTTTTTACCATCTAAAGAATAAATAGAAGTAGTCAAAGATATTTTATTACCCTCTTTATTAATTATTGCTAGTGCCCCTAAGGGTACAGTACAACCTGCTCCTATATTATCAATCAAGGCCCTTTCTGCTTCTATCTCTTTTCTTGAAGATGCATGCTCAATCTTTTTTAAAATCTTTATGAGATCTCTGTCATCCTTTCTGCAAACAATAGCTAAAGATCCTTGACCGGGTGCAGGTGTGAAGCTTTGGATATTTAATCTTTGAGTTATCTTTCTTTCAAGTCCGAGCCTTTTTAGACCTGCTTCTGCTAATACTATTCCTGCATAATTGTTTTCTTTTGACTTTGTAATTCTAGTTTCAATATTTCCTCTTATTGATTTGATTATGATTGAAGGATATTTGGTTTTAATTTGAATGGCTCGCCTAATACTACTTGTTCCTATTATGGATTCAGATTTTAGTTGGTTTATTTTATTGTTATTAGTATTATTGATAAAAACATCATAAGGTTTTTCTCTTTTTGGTACACTGGCAATTATCAATTTATTTGAAAATCCCGCATGCAAATCTTTGAGGCTATGCACTGCAAAGTCTGCTTTGTATTGCAACAATGAATCATTTACTTCCTTTTCAAAAACTCCATCCTGATTTATTACAAAAAATGGACGTTTATCTTTGTCTCCTTTTGTTGCAATCGTGTCGATTCTGAATTTTATTTCTAATTTTTCTTTTTTTAATAATTTTATAATTGAATTTGTTTGATTAATAGCTAATTTACTGGCCCTTGTTGCTATTACTAGTTCTTTAAAGGTTTTTCACCTTTGTTAATGCTTGATCATATGATTCAATAGTTTTTTCAATATCTTCTTCTTCATGTTTGTTTGAAATAAAGCATGTTTCATATTGTGAAGGTGGAATGAATATACCTCCATTATAAAGTAACGTTTTAAATAATTCATTAAATTTTTTTATATTGGAAGTTTTTACATCTTGATAGCTTTTAACTAATTTTTTTGTAAAGAAAATTTGAAACATCGAGCTTATCGAGTTTACTGCTATATCAATTTTTTTATCCTGTGCAATATCTTTTATTCCATTTACTACTCTGTCACATGTTTTGCTTACTTTTGGGTAAATGATATTTTTATCTTTGCTTAAAATCTCTAATGTTTTTAGTGACGCTGTAACGGATAACGGATTACCTGCAAATGTGCTAGCCTGGTATACTTTTCCAATTGGTGCTAATTGAGACATTATCTCTTTTTTTCCTGCTATTAAAGAAATAGGATAACCATTTCCTAAAGCTTTTGCAAATGTTGTTATATCTGCTTTTATTCCAAAAAATTCACCTGCGCCTCCAAGTGAAAGTCTAAAACCTGTTACTACCTCGTCAAAAATCAAAACTATGTTATTTTCTTTAGTAATTTTTCTAATATTATTTAAATATTCTTTTTCTGGAAGTATTAGCCCGGAATTAGCTAAAACGGGTTCTATAATTATACAAGCAATGTCATCTTCATTATTTTTGTCTTTTTCTATGGTCGATTCTAATGTGTCAATATCGTTAAAAGGAATTGTCAAGGTCTTTTTTATACTCTCATTTAGTATTCCATCTTCTGTATTTTCTAATTCTACTGCACCCGAACCTGCCTTGTTCAATACATAATCAAAAGCACCATGATATCCTCCATCAAATTTGATAATCTTTGTTTTTTTTGTAAACGCTCTTGCTAATCTTATTGCATGCATAGTTGCTTCTGCCCCAGTAGTTGTAATTCTTACCATTTCTGCCCCTGGAATTATTTTAGTACACTGTTCTGCCAATTCGATTTCTTTTTCAGTAGGTATACAAAATAAATTTCCTTTATCTATTTGATTTTTAACTTCTAATGCAACATCTTTATTGTTATGACCTAAAAAGACTGCTCCATATCCCATACAATAATCGATTAATGTATTACCATCTGTAGTAAATATTCTACTACCATTTCCTGATTCAACAAAAAATGGATGTGGTTTAAAATATCTCACAGGGCTATTAACTCCACCAGGAATTATTTTACAAGCTTTTTCAAATAATGCCTTGGATTTGTCAAACATCAAATAAATATATAATCTATAAAAAAGTTATAATTGTATCGGATTTTATTTATTGTTATTTACTATTTGTAAGAATTTCTGCCATTTTTTTTGCATGATAAGAAATTATTATATCCGCTCCTGCTCTTTTAATAGATGTTAGTAATTCTGTTATTGCAGATACTTCGTCAATCCAGTTATTTAATGATGCTGCCTTAATCATCGAATATTCTCCAGAAACGCTATATGCTGCAATAGGGTGAAAGGAGCTTTGTTTTGCTGAATAAATTAAATCTAAATTTGGAATAGCTGGTTTTATCATTAAAATGTCTGCTCCTTCTTCCATATCTGATATTATTTCCCTATGTGCTTCTCTTAAATTTGTAAAAGGCATCTGATATGAATGCCTATTTCCAAAACTAGGTAACGAATGTGCGGCATCTCTAAATGGAGAAAAAAATGATGATGCTTGTTTTGCTGAATAACCCAAAATCAATGTATCTTGGTAATTATTTTCATCTAAAATATCTCTTAATATTTTTACTTGACCATCCATCATAGCCGAAGGTGCTACCATATCTGCACCAGATTTGGCATGACTTAGAGCGGTTTTTGCTAGAATACTTAAAGTACGATCGTTATCAATTCTATCATCTTTTATTATTCCGCAATGACCGTGAGATGTGTATTGACAAAGACAAACATCGGAAATAACTGCTAATTTGTCGCCAAATGTATCTTTAATAGTTTTTATAGCTTGTTGTACTATTCCGTTCTGATCAAATGAACTATTGCCAAAATTGTCTTTTTTTGATGGAATGCCAAAGAGAATTATTGCCTTTATTCCAAGCGCAACAATCTCTTTTACTTCTTGTAGTATTGAATCTATTGGAAATCTGAAAATTCCTGGCATGGATTCAATTTCTACTTCTGTTATCAATTCCTTCTTGAACAAATAATGGGGCTACCAAGTCTTTAATTGATAAATGTGTTTCTTGTAAGAGATCTCTTATAGCTTCGTTTTTCCTTAGCCTTCTTAACCTCATTTTTGGAAAAATATTGTAATTCAGTATTAAAATTATTTAATAAAAATTTAAACTCATCTCTATCATTTGAGTTAGATGAGGTGTTTTTTTTTATTGTTTTATCGTCTTTCATAATTAAACAGTTTTAATGCCAGATTTATTAATTCGCTATTGTTTTTATTATTTTGAGAAAATTCTTTTCTTAACGTATTCATTGGTGTGGCCAGTATTCCTTCTACTAGGGCATATGAAAACTGTTCTAAAATTTTTAAATCTTTTTCATCTATTTTGTCTCCAATCAATGACAAAGCTTTTTTAAATTCTTTTTCTCTAATAGAATCTGCATCTTTAAAAATAGTTATAATTGCTGGCTCTGAACTTTTTCTTTGTAATGTTTCTTTAATTAAGATGATTTCTTCATCTATTATTTCTTCTGCAAATTGTATTTCTTTTTTTCTTTTTTTTACATTTTTTTCTACAATTTCTGAAATTTGGTCTATGTTTACTAATTTAATTTTGTTTAGTTCAGCAATTTTATCTTCTACTGTTCTAGGATTAGATAAATCAAAAATCATTAATCCCTTTTTTCTATTTTGCATTATGTCTGCCATTCTTTCGTATGTTAGCAAATAGTATGGTGCAATGGTTGAAATGAATACCATATCTATATTTTCATTTAGTTTTTGTAACGCCTCTTCAAATGGTATCGGTACACCACCCACTGTATCGGAAAAAGACCTTGCTCTATCAAAAGTCCTACTACTAATAAAAAATTTGATATTCCTTTGCTTTAATGATTTGGCTATCAAACTTGCACCTTCACCCGAGCCTATCAGTAAAATTCCTTTTTCATTAATATCATCAAAATATTCTGATGCTAAGTTTACTGCCATAGAACCTACAGATATGCTTCCTTTGTTTATTCCAGTAGCTGTTCTTACTTTGCTTCCTATTTTTATGGTTCTATCAAAAAGAACATTTAGATTAGGCCCAGAAAACCCGTTTTTTCTTGCAAATTCTAATGATCTTTTTACTTGTCCAAGTATTTGATCTTCCCCTATTACTAATGAGTCTAAACCTGAGGTCAGCTTAGCGAGGTGTTTTATTGCATCTTCTCCAACCTCAATTATAATATTTGATCTTACTTCGTCAGAAGGAACGCTTATTAGAGATGCCCATAATTCAGTAATTTTATCTGGATGTGGGTTGTTCCCTACAGCGTAAATCTCTACTCTATTACAAGTTTGCAATATCAAACACTCTTCTATTTCTGTGGACTCTATCAAATTTTTATGTGCATTATTAATATCTTTAAATGTGAATTTTTCTAAAATATGTATTGGTGAATTTTTAAAGGTAACTCTTAAATTTACAAATTGTGATGATTGTAAAGTTAAATATGCTGTCATCTGCCTTTGTTATCCTCCAATTTATCTAATATCTTAATAATCCTTTCTTTAACTTTATCAATGTTATTTTTATTAATTAATTCTTGTATTTCCGAGTTATTTATTAAACTATATAAAAAATCTTTCCTTTCCTTAGGATTTTCTATATGTTTTTTAGCATATACTCTGGCAAATTCTTGAATTTTTATATTGTCGATATCATTCTTCCCTATTATATTTTTTATAGTGTTTTCTATCTTGTTCTTTATTATTTTATTCATTATGGGACTCTTTCCTGATGTAGAGATTGCTATTTGAATTAGTTCATCTATGCTTATTATTGACATAAGAGCAAAGTCACTTTTTTCGTGATCATCCGTAGAATATGTAAGTATTTTTGCATTTTTTGCCCAGTTTATTATTTGTTAGGTTAAGATATTTATCATTTGTGGTGGCAAAAATCATAAATAAATTCACTAAATTCGTCTAAAATGTCTATATCTTCAATATTTTTTTGAATTAATTTTAAATTATATTTTTTTTCATAATCGAGGATATCATTATTAAATTCTTTACTTATTATTGTTATGATTGCATTTGTAATTAGTAAGCAATTTGACCTTTTTAGTACCTTCGATACCTCCACCTATTACTAAAATATTTTTATTTTTTAAATTTAAATCAATAATCAATTAATTATCACATCAAATGATGATTGTTATTATGTTGAACGAATTAAATTATTTATATTTTATATTATATATTTTTAAATCATTATAATGATTGTGCTTGGTATTTTATAGATATTGTTTTGATATACTTTTCATTTGGTATATTTATATCATATATTTATTAAAATTAATTGTTTTATATAAAAGATAAATTAGGGAATTATTTAGTATTATTGAAATATTGGGTTTTACTAATCTATTGTATAATTTGGCTTTTAATTCTGATAAATCTTTTTCTATAGATAATTTGAAAGATATTTCTTTCAATACACTTGCTCTTTTAAAAAAGTCCGGATTTTCTTCGTTAAAAGATTTGATAGTTAGTGGACCATTTGGTGTATCATCCCAGACTGGAATTGATATTGATGAATCTTTCTTGATATGTGCTCAAGCTCTAACAACTTTAGAAGACACTGGAATCATTGACAAACCATTTATTCCTGCAACCTCTCTTTATTATAAACGCAAAAATATTGGCAAGATAACAACAGGCTCGAAAAACTTCGATTATCTTTTAGGAGGGGGCATAGAAACAAAATCAATTACTGAGGTTTGTGGAGAATATGGAACAGGTAAAACACAGTTATGTCATACTGCTTGTGTTATGGTACAACAGGATTATTCTCATGGGGGATTAAAAGGAAATGCATTATATGTTGATACCGAAAATACATTTCGACCAGAACGAATCGAATCCATTTCGATGCACAGAAATCTAAATTCGCTTAAAATATTAGATAATATTATTGTTGCAAAAGCATATAGTAGTTCACATCATGAATTGATCTTATCAGAAGCTGGGAAGGTTATAGATTCTCATAATATTAAGTTAATGATTATTGATTCTATTATTTCTCTTTATCGATCTGAATTTATAGGATTATCTGCTCTTTCTGAAAGACAACAGCGATTAAACAAGTTAATCCATATTATTATGCGAATAGCTGAAACATTTGAAATTGCTGTTTTATTGACAAATCAAGTGCAATCGACTCCCGATTATATTTTTAGTGGAAATTCATTTAAAGCTGCAGGGGGTAATATTATGGCTCATTCTAGTACTTATAGAATTTTTTTGCGGAAATCAGGTAGGAATAGAATAGCTAGAATGGTTGATTCTCCATATCATCCTGAAAGTGAAATAGTTTTTACTATTGGTGATGCTGGTATTTCTGATCCAAAAAATCATAGTGGTCTATAAAAAGATATATTTATTTAAATTTGTTTTTGCAAATATTGTCATTTAAAATATTATCTATATTTGATGGAAAATCGTTTTTTTGCTCAATACTTTACCTTTCTGAAAATAAATTAGCAAGTTTACTGCACTGGATGATCTGTCTTATGTAAATAATTTTTATTAGGGTTAATATAAAAATTATTTCATGCCTTCATCACACGGAACTAGAAGAAAATCCAGATCGGTCTTGACAAAATCAAATAAAGTTACAGGTGTATCATATTTACTTATTAATTATAAACAAGGGGATAAAGTTGTAGTAAATATAGATCCAAGTGAACATACCACTATGCCTCATAGGCGTTTTCAGGGTCGTGTGGGTACAATTGAATCTATAGGAAGACGGACTATGAAAGTGATGGTGATGTTTGGGAATAAACCAAAATACTTACAAACCAAATTTAACCATATACGTCAATTAACTAAAACCGAATAATTTAAGAGTGTGTACTCGAGATTGACAGAAGTAATAAAACGAGAAATCATTACTTTATCTGAAGTAAAAAAAATCCTAGAATCTGTCTCGTTAGATGAAATGGATCAAATTCAGCGATGGACTTATGATTATTCTAAAAAATTTGCAAAAACTGATTATGATAATGCAAAAGTGATGATTGACAATCTTGTTAACGAAGGTGATCTTTCCATGGAAGAAGCTGTAGAATTAGTAAATGTAATGCCTAAATCTTTGGAAGAGTTACGAGCATTTACATTTGGATGGAAAAAATTAATAGTAACTGAAAAATTGGAAAAAATAAAATCGATACTTTTATCAAATCATGATATAGAAAGTCATAAAGATGAATCTGGTATTGAAAGTTAAATAAAAATACATATAGTGGATTAAAAAAGAATCAATTTGTCAAAATTTTTACCAAATAGGGATAATTATAATAGAAACAGGGTAACATATCCTCCAAGAAAATTTGAGGAGTATGCCTATGTATTGGATTATGTTCAAAATGGCAAATCCTCGATTGTAAGGATGAGAGAGGGAATAATAGTTCAGGCAATAGGCGAAGAACACTTGACTATTCTCGAGTTGTTAGGAATAAAGAATGAAAAGTTCGGTATAGGTGAACGGGTCTATATTGGAAAAGATGGAAGAGCAAAAATACTAAGTGTTTTGGGAAGAATTGATTATAATCATCTTACTCCGACTGCAAAAAATGAGTTACAGAGTGTTGTTGAAAAAATTGTTAGTGAAAACGAACCCCGTTTTATTGATTATTTTAATTCCGCACAACCTATGACTCCTCGAGTCCATTCCCTTGAACTCATCCCTGGCATAGGAAAGACCTATATGAAGTCTATATTAGATGAACGAGATAAAAAAAAATTTGCTTCATTTACGGATCTTCATGATAGAACAGGATTGAGAGATGCATCAAAACATATTGCAAAAAGAATATGTGATGAAATTTCTGGAGAAACTCGTATGAATATTTTTGTAAGAAAGTGATGATTATCTTTTGTTTTCTCTTTTATAGTCTACGCCTATTCATTGATTTGCTCTAATTGTGAAAATATGTGTTTATTTGAATCAGAGTGATAGAAAACAATCTTAAAAAAAAACAAAAAAAATCACTTGGTCAACATTTTCTAGTAGATAAAACTATTGTTAAAAAAATTATCCAATTATCTAAAATTAATAATAATGATGTTATATATGAAGTTGGAACTGGAAATGGTGTTTTAACAACCGAACTTTGTAAAATTTCTAAAATGGTTTATTCATTTGAAATTGATCCTTATTATTATTTTTATTGTAAAGAAAAAATGTCTTATAATAATCTGAAGTTGTTTAATCAGGATGGTTTTGATAATGATACTATGGTCAATTTTGATGTTTTTTTTTCTAGCTTGCCATATTATGAAAGTCGTAATGCCTTTTCATGGTTATGCCAAAGAGATTTCAAAAAAGGCATTCTTTTATTGCAGCGAGAATTCGTTGAAAAGCTTTTATCATCGCCTGGAGATAAAAACTATCGGGCTATTTCGATATTGTCTCAATATCGGTTTTCTATAAATGTATTATTAGACGTTCCTGTTTCTTCTTTTGTTCCTCAACCACAGGTTGATTCTGTTTTGATTGAAATTTTTCCAAAAACTCCGTCCTTTATCAAAAAAAACTCTAGATGATATACAGTTTTTATTTTCTTTTAGAAAAAAAAATATCTCTTTTTTGATCAAGCATTTTAAGAAATCACAAAATTGTTATGAAACTTTCGATATTGGCAAAATTAAAGATAAAAAACTTGGACAGTTGTCCGGCGAACAAATATATCACTTATCCCAGGTTTTAAATAATACCTAATAGGATTTATAAAATTTAAAAAAGTAATACATATTAGATTCTAGCATCTTTTTTAAAAAAAATTAATATTTAATATTAATTGATTGTATCGAGCCTGTGTCAACTATTACATTATTTAAAACTCTGTTGGTCCCATCTGGGTATGCTACCATTAATATATATTGTCCCGGAGGTAGATTGCTAAATACATATTTTCCATCGATTGAAATAACTGCATTTTCTGTTACACCCTTTCCTCCTTGCTGTGCTGCAATTATTGTTGTACCTACAGCAGGCAAACCTAATGGTCCACCTATATACCCATTAATAGCACCCATGCCTGTTTTATAGACTGGTAGGGATTTGTATCCTATATTGCTATTTGGTATTGTTCCACCGCTCAATAGAAATCCAGCTATTAAAACAGCTGCTATAATTAATCCCATGATAATTTTAATTTTATGTCTTTGAACAAAGCTCGTTGATTTTCCATTCGACACTTTAGAATAGGAACTCATCTTGCTACATTATATATGTGTTGCAAGTATTATTTATGTATTGTTATAAAATTTTTAAATAATTTTTTTAATTTTATTAAAGATATAATATAATAATCTCAATGAAATTTATAATTATTTAAATTTTTCTTTATTATCTTTTTAATGATTATTCTTATGGTTAATAATAAATCATGGAAATCTAAAAGACAGAACTTTGGATAAATTCAATTACCATACATGATACCGGCTTTCTCTTACAGAACTTTTTTTTAGTTTTAGACATTTATTCAAAAGGTATTTTCTGTTAATTTCTCTATTATCGTATTAATGTGAATTCTTATTTTGTTTTGTGTTAATAGAATTGATATTTTTGTGTATTTTGTACTTCTATGTTGAATTATTAGATCGGTTTTTACTGATATAAAAAAAGAATTACTTAAAATTAGTAAACTAATATATAAACTTTATAATAAATGGATATGTAAAATATCTGTAGATAAATATTGTAAAAAATTTAAGTATTTATTTTCCAACGTTATTGGTATGAATTTAAAAATAATCGGCATAGCATTCATTGTATCATTGATGTTATTCGTTATATCTACTGCCTCTACAATTTTACTGTTAAACAAGGTATTTGCAAAAGCTATTTTCAATAAAAATAATAATATCAATATTCAAGGTGGAAAAAATATCGGTACTATTTTAGGTACACTTTTTGGTAATCCTACTAGTAGTAGCCCACCAACCAGTGAAAGTACGGAAAATTATGCTCCACATCATTATAAGTAGGAACACATCATCATTGTCTTGGAGGCACATCCAACTGTGCTTTTAATGGGGGTAGATGATAATAGTTCGGATCTACAAAAAATTTATATGACAGTTCTTTTTTTTTAGTTTTATTCAAATTTTTTGATATGTAATATGTTTATCGATAGATATTTCATGAAATAAACGAACACTAGTCAAGAAAGTATCATATTAATTTACATGACATTGCTTTTGAATATTGAAATTCACTTATGTGTATTATGCTCTACTTATAGTTGTTGGATGGAATGCTATGTTGTTCAAATTACATTACTAAAATTTGAGATTCTTTACCTTATGAGCATAATATTATAAAATTCTCTTGTGTGTTGATAGTGGTTTTGTTGATCCATTTGTATTTAAACTTATCATGCATGGATGAACGGATGAACGTCCCGATGGTTTTAAAAATTCAGTTTCTATATATCAATCTTGTAATCATTACCTGTAAACCGTATTTATACTATAAATTAAATTAAGCGAATGTGATCATTCCGATTTCGACCTAAAAGCTTGAGCAATGGTTATTCTTAGCTTCTTTATTTTATAAATTATATTATACTTTGAAATAAAAATAATTATTTCATTGCCATTTTTATAAAATTGGAATTTATACTCGATATAAATTCTTGATTGTATTGATATATGAATTACAAATATTTATCGATATCATTCATTTGATATCTTCTTTTTTATGGTGGAATATCATGTTTGTAGTGGTATTAATTATTAGACCTTTAAATAAAACTGGTAGTTTATCGGTAATTTTGCCAAAAGTCCAAAAAATAATTTTATATTCTTCGATAGTTTCTATTACATCTGGATTAATTCTTTTTGGTATCAATACCGGATATCAATATTATAAATTATTTTATACACTTTGGGGTAATATAATTCTGATAGCTGGGATATTTTCATTATTTGTTTTTTATAATATTTTATCTGGAGGACATTTGAGGTCAATTTTGATTAGATTAAACATGCCTGAGAAATTTTACAATCAACTTCCAATAGTGTTATTTTCTATGATTACAATATCTTTATTTTCGATGATCTTGGTTTCAAAGGTGTTTATTGGTAAATGATTTCTCTAAAAAATTCTAATGGTTAAAAAATTAAATTTGTCCTATAACTTTTTTTATAAATATGTGTTGGATTTTGTGTGATCGCAAAATAACAAAAATCGCTCTATTGTAAAAAATATAGAATATGGTAATATTTTCATTCCTTAATTCTTGGATTATAAAAAGCTTACTCTGTTGATGATGTTAAAAAAATGAATTAGTTTTATATTGATAAAATAGATATTAATAAAAAATATTATTAAAAATTAATAGCCTATTATACCAGGTTGGTCAAAATGTTATTGTAGCATTATACTGTTCATTTGGTTATCATTACTGGACAATGGGCATAAGTCATAACCCCAGATGCAGTGCTTCCTAGAATAAGTTTTTTAAATGCCGATCGACCTCTTGAACCTGTAACTATGAGATCAATGTTTTCTTTTTCTGAGTAACTGATTATTGCCTCTACTATTGAAATGGCCGTAATAACTGCTTCTGTTTTAACTTGTAGATTTACATTCTTGCATTTTTCTCGAATTTCATCGAACCATTTTTCAGCTTCCTTTTTGGCCTGATCTATCAATTCATTTATTGAACTTGGTGTAATCATTCCGGTTACAGTCTCAGTATAAAATGCAAAGCCAACCTTTGAGTATAAAACATATAAAGCAATAAGTTCAGAGTCATATTTTTGAGCAATTTTGATTGCATAATCTGAAGCTCTCATGGATTGAGGAGACCCATCAATAGTAGCTAGTATTTTTTTGAACTTATTCAATTTATATAAATGAAAGGAATCCAAGATAAACTTTTTTTAGATTTATTACTAACAATCATTATTACTCAATAATTTTAAATTATGTTTATAAACTATTTTGGAAAAATGTTAAATTTATTTGAACTGTTTTACAAGGATATGTTTTTTCATCATCTTTTTAACATTAGCCGGATAATCGGTGAATATTTGTAATGGCGTAAACTTTGGTTTTGAAAGTACTTGTAAAATAAATAATATCGAAAAGTGATGGCAATCTATTTCTTATAAATTTAATTTAAAGATCCTATCTGATAACTATCTTGTATTGTAGGATTAGTTAAAAATAAAATACAAAACAAAAAATTTGGTAACTTTTGCATTATTGTATCTTTGGATTGATAATTATGGGACTTTTACCTTTACTCTTCAATAAAATCGTAAAATATATTTTATCTATTACAATTTGCAGAATTGATATTAATAAAGAAAGATGAGTTATCGCTCAACTTCATTTACCTATATTTACTCGTTGTTTTATTATATGGTTATTAAATTGTATGATATTCAAGTACTATATTCAATTCAAAAACGATTAACGAAATCTAAATTCATATTATTGTTTAATATTCTTATCTAATGGATAAAATAAAAATTACATGTTGTTATCTTTCTTCAATTCTTGTTGATTAAAGGAGAATAAATTCTAATTAGGTAAATTTCTAAATTTAAATAAATGATAATTATGATGTAATAGGTGTACATGTACTTTGCAAATATTTAATCTAAAAATAATATTTTTGAATAATATGTAAATCTAGACTAGCTATTAATTCCTTGTATATTTATTTCGTGTTTACCTTGGGGTATAAGTAACTCAATCTTTGATGTTTCTTTGTTATTCATGATTTTTGAATTATATTCATGACCGTCTATTTTAATAGATATTGGATTTTTTTGTAAAGGTGTTAATTGTAACGATAATGCTGCAGAGATGGGATAGATATTGTTTACATTTAATCTGAATTGATCAGTTTTATTATTGTAATTTATTGAATTGATTTCCATAAATCCTGAAAACTTGTAACCTATTGTTTTATTTGAATTTAATTTGATTATTTGATAAGCGTTAATATCCTGCAAATTCCCTCCAACACAACTATATGTAGAAACAAGATCTTTTACAATACTATTTGGTACAAAACTAAACTTTACAGTTTGTTGTGATTTTATAAATGGGATTGTTGTTTTGACAGAATCAATTTGTGAACCATTTTTTCCATGAACTATTGCATATAGTGTTAAATTTTTTATTGCATTAGGTGCAGTATTTGTAACAGTACCATATAGTTCCTTAGATGGACCCAAAAGAGCTTCGTTATATTTTAAAGTAAATGTATTGATTTTGGTTGATTGTTCGCTTGCTTTTTTAATACTATATATATAGGGAATGGAGTTTGAATTTAAGTAAAATTTGCTTGGATTTATTTTAAATTTAAAAGGAATTGGTTCATCGACGTTGTAAATTACATTTTTAAATGGCTGCTCCTTAATTATATCATATTTTTTAGAAAAATTGTTATAAACATTTAATCCTATTGTTACTTCTACTGGTGAGGTTAAAGTTAAATTATGAGGTGCTGCTATAGAGCCAATTATAATTACATTTTTGTCTGAATCATGAATTATGGCATAATTTTGAATATAGAAATTTTTATGGTTATTATTCTTAATCGTTGTATGTATCTGAGCATATATACAGAATGAATTAAAACTGATTAAAAAAACTATTATAAATAATGTTAATGTTAAAATTTTAATTGGAATAAATATATGATTTTGTTTATATGACAAACTATAGATGATATCTGGTATTTTTATATATATATATATTTTTTTTAATATTTCTAATTTTTAAGTTTATGAATTACTTTAAAAACTTATTTGTTTCAATTTTGTTATCTAATTTTCATTATCGATATTCTATAAAAATTATAATAGGGTATTTATTAAATCATATGATAATAGATTTAATGTGAAAATAATTAAATCATCCACATTATATGATGGTATTGATGAAAAAACTGATTATTATATAGGTTTTGAAGAATGATATTATTACATATGTTGGTATAGAAAAACCATCACAAAGTAACATTGAAATTATTGCTGAGGATGTTGTTGTAACTCCTGCTTTTATTGATGCTCATAGTCATATAGGAATGGCTAGGGCTGGGGAACCTGAAGATGAAGATGAGTCTAATGAACATATGGAATCTGTTTTTCCTTTAGTTAATTCTTTACATAGTATTTATATGGATGATATTTCATTTACTGAATCTATTGAAAATGGTGTTTTATATTCTGTAGTTTTACCTGGAAGTGGAAATATTATTGGCGGTAAAGGCCATATTCTTACGCAATTTTGAAGATAATATTGAAAAAGCATATGTAAAAGATGTAGGTATAAAATTGGCATTAGGATATAACCCAAGAAGTACAAATGAATGGAAAGGTGAAAGACCTTCAACTAGAATGGGTGCTATGGCTGTTCTTCGTGACAATTTAATTAAAGCTAAAAAAATTCAAAATTTAATAAATAGAAATAAAAAAGATATCGATGAGGTTGATCCTATTACCGAAGTATTTATTGATATGCTTTCAAAGAAATTCAAAATTTTAGCACATCTTCACAAGGAAGATGATGCTATGTTGTTAGTACAATTATCCAGAGAGTTTGGATTAGATGCCATTGCTAATCATTGTATGGATATTTATCGAAGGGATGTTTTCTCATTTTTAAATTCAAATAATATTCCAATTATTTATGGTCCATTAGATTCTTTTCCTTATAAAGTGGAGCTTAAACATGAAAGTTGGAAAAATGTAAAACCACTTATTGACTCTAAAGCAAAATTTTCATTAATGAGTGATCATCCAGTTATCCTGCAAAGAAACATGTTTTATACATTACGACATCTATTACGGTTTGGTTTGTCAAAGTCTGAGGCTATATCAAAAATCACTAAGGAATCTGCGGATATAATCGGTATCTATGATCTAGGTCAAATTAAACCCGGATTCAAATCTTCATTTGTTATTTGGAATGGAGATCCTTTTTCATTAACTAATTATCCTATTATGTCAATTGCAGAAGGAAAAACCGTTTATAAAGAATAATTAAAATTTTTATTAATTTTTAAACATAAATATTTAATTATAAAAATATTTTTAAATTATATGCATCCAGAAGCAAAATATATTATTGATAAATTAAATTTGATTAAACTTGTTGGAGAAGGGGGATATTATCGAGAAACGTATAGATCTGATAATCATATCATAGTTAATTCTTGTAATGAAGATTTGAAAGATAATGTTTATTCTTGTTCAAATCTTGAAATTAAATCATCTAATATTCGTTCTGTTTCTACATTGATTTATTATCTTTTAGATGGTGATCAATTTTCTGCATTTCATAAAGTCAAGTATGATGAAATCTGGCATTTTTATAAAGGTAGTTCAGTTAGTTTGTATATTTTAACTGATGTTGGAGAAATTATGAGAATACAAATAGGGAACGATTTGGAAAATAATGAACACATTCAATATGTCATAAAGGGTAATACATGGTTTGGTGCAGAAATAAATGACAAGTCTTTATACTCTTTGATGGGTTGTTCTGTTTCTCCAGGGTTTGATTTTAGAGATTTTGAATTAGGTGAGCGAGATAAATTAAAAAATACATATCCTCAGCATGAATCTATAATTAATAAATTAACTTGAAAATAGTCTTAGGATTTTATTCTTCTCTGGAAAATAGTGTATCCTTTTATATTCTTTATTTTTATACCCTTTTAAAAATCTCGTTTGTTTTCATCATGTTCTACTAAATCGATCTTGTACTTTTTTTTACAAATATGAAATAATTGTTCTTCGATTTTATTTATTATTTGTTTTAATCTTTCTTCTTCTTGTACTTTTAGCTTATGGAATTCTTCTTTTCTTAAAATTTCTGTTTGAATATTTTTATTATTCTCATCTATGATTTCTTTAATTTTTCTAATTCTTTCTAAAGTTGAATTTTTATCTTCATGTTTTAAAGATTTTACTTTTAAAATAATTCCTTCCATTTCTTTTTTAAAATTTGGTATCATATCGATCATTTTATCACAATATTGTACAATCTTGGTTGAATCTTTCAATACGATTTTTTTGGTGTTGATTGATTCTTTTAGATTATTTAAGAATTCTATATAGGGTAAAATGTCTTTGTCATTTATTATTTTGATAGGATCTTTTATTATAGTGTTGATTGTTTCTTTTGTTCCCTTTGAAGTACCATAAGAATATTTATGGGCTGCTTTTGATAATTGCGTAGAAATTTCAATAATATTGCGAATTAGTTCTTCCTGTTTTTTTTCTAATTCTTCAATTTCTTTCAGATGATCCAAGCTTTTGTTATAAGAGGGTAGTTCTTGTAATTGTTTTATTTCTTTTTCTTTTATGCTGTTTTCTTTTTCTTTTTCTTTTATATTTTGATTTATTGAATTTATTATACTGTTATTATTATTAATTTCTGTTCTTCTGTTGATTGTGGCTAATAAATTATTTTTACATTCTTCGATTATTTCTTTTTCTTTTAAAATTTCTACAAAATATTCATTAATTTTTTCAGAATTCTCTGTAATTTTTTTTAGTTCACTACGTAAACTATTGGCATGTTTTTTCATAAAATTATTTATTACTATGCTGTGAGAACGTGTAACTTCGCCAAATCTCTTAATTGACGAATCTATCGTTTCTTTAAATTTTACTAATTCCTCAAATGTTTCTGGTATTTGTAATGTATTTGATGATTCTCGCTTTAAAGATTTTACTATTATATTTCTTGTATTGTTAATTAAAGGTGTTAATTTTTCTTCTTCTTCATCTATTTTGTGTGATTCTATGTTTTCTGCTATGTTGTTAATAATTTCAAATGATTGTATAGTATCTTTGCATATTTTTCTTAATTTATCTAAATGATTTTTAATGATATTATTTCCTTGTTTTTCTATTTCTTCCAAAGCAAATTCAATTGTAATTGTATTATCTGAATGGTATGATGATTTTGATTTATTAACTATTTTATTATCTGTTTTAGAAATATCTTTATCTTTTTTTTTAAAAAAATTAAAAGGAGACATATCTATATAATAGTATTATTTAAAGAAGTGTATATAATAGTATATATTTATAATGTAAAACTTTATTGGCTTGATATTTTAAACATTTTTTATTTTATAGTGATTATCCGGCTAATTTACAGAATCTAGTTAAACTTCAAATAATTTATAACTTTATTTGATAAAAATTTTATTCTAATATTCGGAATTATTTTTGTCATAGTTTGAATGTCGATTGTATTTAGAATTGCTTATATACTATTAATTGATTTATAGATCATGACGAAAAATTTTACTTGTTCTGATGCCGGAGTTAATTGTAATTGGTCTGCTACTTCTGAAAATGATGAGGACCTTTTAAATAAAATAAGAGAACATGCTAAAGATGTTCATAATTTTGATGAGATACCGCCTGAATTATTAGAAAAAGTGAAAAGTGCTATAAAATAAGTATTTTGTTTTAAGATTTTAATTTTATATTATTATGCGAAATGTTGTAAAATAATAAATTAAAATCTATTAATTATCATTAATCACAATTGCAATTTTCATGTGAGTATGTCATATCCTTGCTGTTTTTGAGAATGATTTTGTTCATTTTGAATTTTAGATTCTATGTCAATGCTTTATATTCTTGTAAGTTTCGTACTTTATTATTTGGATTTAATTCTTTATTTTTTTTATTATGAGGTTATCTTCACTCATATATATATATTATAACAACATATATAATTTATATGGAGTTGAAAGAATTCATCTCGATTTATTTGATATATTTCTAGTTATAATGTATTAACTCGATAACAAGAAAAATCTACATTTACCTAAAATACTCAACATGAATATTTTATATAATTAATGTCTGGAGTAATTTTAATATTGTTTGTGATATTGTAATAATGTTATAAAAAATTAAATAAAGATATGTCTTGTCTCTGCATTACAGATCATTTATAACATTTGATATTTAGAATTTAATATGTCTTCGGATATAAATCAGTTTGATGATTCAAAATATATAAATCTTGAAACATATCGGAAAAGCTGGAAAAGCAGTTATTACACCAGTTTGGTTTGTTTTCGAAAGAAAAATTTTTTTGTTATAACTCGTTCAGGTACTGGAAAAGTTAAAAGATTGCGAAATAATCCTAATGTTAGAATTAGTCCTTGTAGTTTTAGAGGTCAATTGAGAGGAAAATGGATAGAAGGAATTGCTAGTTTTGTAGATCCTATTGAATTTCCACGAATTATTAGTTTAAGGAACAAAAAATATGGAATTCAATCCAAAATTGTATCTTTATTTACTAGTGGGAAAAGGAAAATTCATTATTGTATCTATAAAAACAATTTGATATCTGCATTTGTTCAGATCTATGACTTTTCTTAAATTAATAATTCATTTAACTTTCGATAATCTTTTTATTTTATGCTTTGTGCTATAAATCTGGATAAGTTTTTCTATTTGATTTCCGATATTATATTATTATGTCAATAATCTAACAATACAAATTTTTCATTTTCTGATGATAAAGTTACTAAAAAAGGTTCTGGTATTCAACTCGTATTTGGAGTATTACTTTTGATTATTTCTCTGTGGTTAAAATTATTTACACAATATAGATATAATAATAGTAATTTACATATTACTAGTAACTGGTATTGCTATTAATCATTTCTTCTTTTTTAATAATTATTAATCAATATGAGAGAGCTATAATTTTGAGATTGGGTTTATATAAAAAACAGGTAAAACCTGGAATTCATACTAGACTTCCACTTGTCGATAGTGTTTTAGTGATAGATATTCGAGAAAGAGTTAGAGAATTTAATGCAGAAAGAATGCTTACAAAAGACAATGTTCCTGTAACTATTGATGCCATTCTAAGATATAAAATAATGGAAGAACGAGCCAATGATGCTATGTTAAATGTTGAAAATTTTAATGAAATGATAAAACAGGTTTCACAAACTACATTACGTAATAATATTGGTGCTTCATTATTTCAAGAAATACTTTCTAAGAGAGAAGAAATTAATCATACTATCAAATCCTTATTGAAAAAGAATCAAATAGCTGGGGTATTATGGTAACTGGCGTTGAAATTAGGCAAGTGATAATTCCACAAGAATTAGAATCGGCTATGTCAATGCAAGCACAAGCTGAACGTGAAAAACAAGCAAGAGTAACCTATGGAGAATCTGAAATATTGGTTGCTCAAAAATTTCTTGATGCATCAAGAATATATTCTAATAATCCTGTTGCATATGCATTAAGACAATCAAATATGTTATATGAAACAATGAAAATTCATGAAAATACTATATATTATGATTCCATCTGAAACTTTGAATACTATGGGATTTGGAAATTTGGTGCATACTGTTGCTTATCTGCAAAATCTAAAAACTGGATTAGGTCATAATGCTAAAAAACGATATTCAAGATACAAGTTAGTTTTGCTTTCTTGATATTTAAAATTGCTACTCCTTTGTATAATATATGACTTATATTCTGATATTACGGTGATTTAATAAATTTTAAATGTTGTTATATTGAAATCTCTCTGTTCTTTTATTTCTATTTTATTTATTCTGTCTTAATTATTGTTGATCTTTTATAATGATATTTTTTTATATCTTTATTAATTTTTCTAAATAATCTATGAGATATATTTTTATGATAATAATTTATATAGTCTTTAGTATTATATTATGATGTATACTAGAATTAAATAATGAGGATGATAATTCCTTTGGCGATATGCTAAAGAAATTGGATGAGGATGATATTAAAATAATTGTTCAACTAGATGTGATAAAACGCGGTAAACGTGTTACCACTATTAAAGGATTTACTAATACGGAACAAATCGAAACTACCGCTCATGAATTAAAAAAATCTATAGGTACTGGTGGAACATCTAAAAATGGGGTAATTGTATTGCAAGGAGATCATAGATACTAAAGTAACTGAATTTCTTCTATCAAAAGGCTTTCAAAAAGACTCGATAGAAGTGATATAAATTAAATAATCTTTTTCTCTTTTTGTGTTACCTTTGATTATTAATCCTTTTTTTTTGTTATACTATAAAATCTAATGATAATTTCAATCTTTCTTATGGTCAATCAAATTATCAAATGTTTTGAGAATGATAATAAAGTTAATAAAAAAGGCATCATGAATTACATATGGTTTATCGGCTCCGACTACATGAAAATCTTTATTTCTGCCAAGAAGAACCATAATCTGGGCTAGGTTCAAAGTGAACATACTCCGTATGAGAGTGAGGCTCTGACTGAACCAACATCCTAAGCGGCTATACAAGTACCCATAGAGGATGGATGTTTGCCGCTTTAAGCCCCAATAATAAAATAGGAAATAAGAATGGAATTTGTATAAAGATAGTATATACTATAAAAGATAACATTTAATATAATGATTTAGTATATAAAATTAGGCTTAAGTGAAACAATAGGATGGCCTGTTATGGTCAAAGATTTTCATGGATGTTCACTTAAAGGTATCTAATTCATCATTATGTAAATTCACAAACAGATTCGACCAATTCTTTACATGTTTCAGTTTACAGTTTGTTCTTCGACGTGGAAAATGGTCATCAAATGGTTCTGTCATATCCTTAACATACTATAACGTCCTTTATATGATACTTTTCTCATAATTAGAATGAATGTGATGCTCTATTTCTAAAAATTTGCAGGCTTGTGGCGGTGAATACCAGGTTCCACCGTCTGTTGATATCCGATGTTTGCCATGAAATTTGATTAATTTGGAAATGAATATCTATCTCTCTGAGCAATAAACATGTTTCTTTCTATCTTTGGATATAAAAATACTTTTCCTCACATAGTATTTCTCTTCGTATTGGTTCAATAGTGACCATTATAGCCAAATGAAATTAGAGCCAACTTAAATTAATGTCTCTCATCAATAATATATTCAAGAATCTTTTTTCTCTTTGTAGAGGTCGTTTGAAGTTTGTACTTTTGTATCCAAATCAAAATAGATACATATGATGATTTCTTTTGATAAAACAAGATAATCTTTCTAATGTCTTTCTTAAGGATAATCCTGAAAAATAAAACTACAATCCATAACCAATATACTCTGAAGGTGCTGCTGCTCTGCTGTTTATTTTAGTACACATAAGAGAAATTTAACATCTTTATTTAAGGGATTGCATACATCGACCAATGTGCCAGGGAATATTAGACCATATCCTATTCTCAATTAACAGTAATTCTAAGATGCTTTATTGTTCCTTTCAATAACACTTTTTTCAAACCTATATACAAAAAATGAAGATGATGATTTATTTTCAAGAACCTGCAAGCTTGTGGATACCATGTACCACCCTGTCTGATGAAACAGAATGTATTCCATACTTGTTTACCACATGAGACAGAAATCGTTCTACTACCACAAACATGTTTTTGTTCTTTTGATATATCTACTACAAGTATTTCTTTATCTTTTCGTTCAATAACAATCCATCAAAGCCATATTAATTCCTAAGAACCTGCCTTTATAGCTGTTTCATCTTTTTGTATACAAGAGTATTCTTTAATTTCTTCTCTTGTAGAAAATCTCTTTCTCTTGTACTTTTGAATCCAGTGCCAGATTGAGACATATCTTATTTTTATTACGAGAAAGTTTATAACTCTTTGTAAGTGTTCCTAAACTATAAACCTAAAATATGCAAATGTAATCCATATCCAATAATTTTTGACACATCTTCTATTTCTTGAGGATATGTTTTAAATCTATTGACAATGCTTTACCATTTTTTCTTAACATAGACTGTCAGTATAAACTTAAACTAGTATAAGCCTATGGCCTTGTAACAATACCTAGTATCAGGCATATATTTACAGAATGTTAAAGACTAATTCTCTTGCATAATTAGTACCATTAAAAAAATTTCTATAAATGCAACACATCTTGATCATAATCAGCAAATTAAAATGCAAATATTATAAAATATCATTGATAATCTATAAAATTTTGTTAGATGTCTAATTATGCAAGAGATCTACTATTTCTGCAGATATAAAAGAAATAACAACAATGGGATATCTGTTTGTTGCAGAAGAATTGAGGTGATCGAACCTTCTATGCCAACTCTAGATTGCAATCTTTTAATATTAAAGGTTGACGTAGTGATAAATCATCCGTGGAAAAAGGTGTATTGAATATTTGGATATAGACTACATTTGACATCTACAACAGGCGCTCTTGTATTACTCTAAAAGCTTGTATTACTACTGATAATATGCCAAATGATCACATGTATGTTCCTTTAATATTTCTAATGTTGTATTCTATTTATCATCTGTATCGGATATAACATCTAATCAGGGATATTGATGATAAGAAACTATCAGTATTAAAAAGATATTGGGAATATCCAGTGTATCAGGTAGAAATAATAAAAAATACATCCAAAGCGAGGCCTGAGGTTGTATTGCTTTTATCGCTCTATAATGAGTAAGGCTATCTACAATCAGGGGGAATGTCTATAGAGCCATTAATAGAACATCTAAAGTCAATATTTAGAATATGTCATTGCCAATATGTTGATTTCATAATATATCTGCAATTGTACTGATATTGGTTTTATTATATAGATATATGGTATATATTATAACTGTGAAACCAAAAAATTTAAATCAAAATAAATAAAATATGTGCTTTGGTCTTGTTGACATGGTGTTCTAGATGAAGACGAAGGATCTCAAATTGTGACTCCATCTCAAATAATTATACTATTATGTGCCATTATTAGATGAATGGCACACTATTTGATTATGTTAACTTAAGGAAAAACCTATAATTTAAAATTACCATTTTTTATATGTCTCAGAAATAGAACATCTTCACAAATTATTGGTTATGGTTTATATTTGTACTTTCTTGGTTTATCATTTAAAAACACTTCCAAAGCGTTATCTTTTTTCAAAATAGCAAAAATAAACCATGTTTCTCTTTGAAAATGGATTCAAAAGTACAGACCTTGGAAACATCTAAAGAAAAAGAAAATCAAAGAATATATCATAGATGAAACTGCCATAAAAGCTGGTTCTTCTGAATTAGTATGGCTTTGGGTTAGTTATTGAACCAAAAGATAAAGAAATTCTTTCATTTTATATATCAAAAGAAGCGAAATATGTTTTGTTACAGAAGCGAGTTCTGTCAGAGGTTAGTAAACAAGTATGGATCACATTCTGTTTCTTCAGATGGCGGTACATGGTACCCACAAGCATGCAAATTTTTGAAACTAAAACATCATCTTCATTCTTCATTATGAAAAAAGCATTATTGAAAGAACAATGCAATATATCAAAGATAGAACGGAAAGCTTTGATGATTACTTTCCTTGTAAAAAGAACAAGTGCAAATTAAAACATGTAAAACAATGGTTCAAGTTGTTTGTTTATGAACATAATAAAGAAATAATATCTTAAGTTAACAGGGCCCTATTTGACATACATTCTTTTAATGAACTTTAAAATAATAAATTATATTATATTTAAATAAACAACAGATTAATAATAAATATTTGGATACAAAGGTCTACTTTTGAATCTTGGTCTTTTTTTCAGCTAGTAATTCGATATTTTTTAAAGTTGGTATGTTTTCATATATTTGAATATGTTTTTTGGCTATATTATCCCATTTTAAGTTTTTACGAAATTCTTTAACGTTGGATTGAAATTCCTCATAGTTTTTATCAATTATTTTTAAACCTTGTATAAAACTACGAGAATTTCTTTTCACTGTTAAACCTAATTTTAAATCAGAGAATTCTTTAAAAAATTCTAAATCTGATGCTAAAAATGGCTTTCCATGTCCAAAGCCATCAAACATTATGCCTGAACCTGAAGCTGCCTTATAAGGTAAAAAAACAATGTCTGACGCAAAGAATAATAAAGATAGCTCTTCTTCAGAAAGATAGTCTTTTTCTAAATAGATAATGTTTTTATTTTTTAAATTTAAATTAATAATTTGGCGATTATAATGATTTTTGGAATGATTTACCACCATTTTCCATCCTTCTGGTAATTCTAAATTTCTTATAACATCCCAACCTTTTGTAGCAGTTAAGAATCCATGTGCCAATAAAATTCTTACATTTTCAGGCAGAGAAAGTCGCTTTCTTGCTTCTTTTTGTTCAATTTCAATCGAGTTATACGGCTCGGAACCGTGATAAACAACCTCGCATCCGGGCATTAAATTCCTCATATAATTAGAAAATACTATACTCTTTGAACTTTTGGATTTTGCAAAATTGTTTACTCTGAGAAAAGAAGAATAGTTTATTAAGTGACCCCAATATTCATATAAAAATCTTAATCGTAATTTGTCTTCTGTTCCCTCAATAAGAATGGAGTCCATCCATGTATTAAAATTAAATGATGTATGAAATGTGGTTACTATTGGTATATTTGAAAAAGCATAAAATTTATCCAGTCCTGTTTTTGTTCTAAATGGAAATAACGGATCAATTTTAAAATTATACAGTGCATGTTCATGTTGGATGTGGACAATATCTGGTTTTAATTCTTCAGTAATTTTTAACAATATTTCAGAGTTGTTTTTACTAGTAGGGGAGAGTCCTGTATAATCACTTAAACCATCGGAATTCGATACTACAAAAGTCTCTACGTTGTTTGCTCGTAAAGATTTAACTAGATTATAAGTATATCTGCCAATTCCACCTTGCATTGGTGGATACTCCGTTGACACTATCATAACTTTAATGGCGGTTTGATTTCTCACAATTATGGATATACGATATGATTAAAATAGTTTTTAACATTTAGAATTGTAATATTTCTATTTTCTTTATACTAGATCTCTTGCATAATTAGAAAGAATCTATATCTTGCGGTATGATATTGTATCTGGTTTCTATAAACACTTGGCTCATTATTCTATAGTTTACCAAACCTGCTACTATATCCGATACCTTGTCATACTTTCTCAATTTGTTCCTAAATATATCACTCATATATCCTGCTACTTTTTCAATCTGCAGATGGTATGTTCCACTATTATCCTCTTTTTAGAATGAATTTTGTTATACTCTTTTTCTTCTTGTGGATATCTCTTCTTGGTTTCTCTTCTTTTTATATGGTAGTGCGATGATAGTTGTTCTGGGAAATCCTTTTCTACACCAAGATATCCAAGATCAATCACATTAACAACTTGTTTTGAGGGAGTAACAGGATGATTCTTCTTGTAAACATCATAATCATGTCTTTTTCCTTTCTTATGATGTTTGCTTTATGAATGATATAACCACGATGATTGTTAACCATAAGCTGATTCTTTACAGTAGTATGTCTTTTCTTCTTGCCTAGAATAGTATATCTTTCTTCTTTCTTTATCGACAGGTCTTGGTATCTGTGTTCGGTGGAATCTATAAAAGCAAGAAAGCCTGGAAAATATTTCTCTACTTCCTCTGCTGGAGTTTTTAGCCTCTTTGTAATGTTGTATATCTTTTGAGGAATTGGTACACATTGCCTTACCAAACTTTCTATCTTTTGAATGTCTCTGCAGATGTTGCTCTCTGATCCAAATCAAAGAGAAAGCCAGCCAAAGTGTATGTTATGTAAAGACGATAATATACCAAATAGCATTAAAAATCTATCTTTTAAATCCAGTTTGAAATGTCTACCTGCGCCCGTAGATCGTTTCCTATTCTTTCTTTTTGATAAACGCTTTATCTCATGTTTAACATATCTTTTTGCTATCTCTTTATTGTAAATATCATCAAATTCTTGTACTGTTAGGCCAGTGAATGATTTGAAAAACAATGGCTTTTTGGATAACCTATAGTATGAAAGCAACGAAAGAACAGGTTGATGATAAACTAATGGTCATAAAGCTGTTTAGTTGCAATTACGCAAGAGATCTAATTGATTTATATATTGCTACTCAAACAATTTTTCTAAAATGAGTTTTAAAGAATAGTTACATTTTTAAAATTTGCCTTGCAAAAATTATGTATTTTATATTTTTTCTTATTTGGATATAGAAGAAAAATTATCCGATATGAAGAAACTTTACAATTTTATTTTGACGATTAATTTTATTGATATTTTATTAACATCAAAATATTATTAGATCTCTTGCATATTAATATAAATATATTATGACATTTAATTCTCAGATAACATGTATACTGTTTTGTTCCATATGATATGTTACCTGTAAAAATATTATGATATTTCGCTATATGCTGGTTATGACAGTAAAACATTCTGAATATTGTTACTATAAAGAGATAATATAAAAGATACATGTTATAGAAGTTAAAACGTTTAATACCAAAAAGTAAAAAGTATTATAAAATATCTGAAATAAAGATTGGGATAATAAATATTTCATATTTGATATAAAAACCGATGATTTTATTATTACTTGATCACTATACCAATTAGCACAAATATGCTAAATAATTTATCATCGTATTTATTATAAAACACAAAAGCTATCTACCACCTCTGCATTTATCTATCTATTCTCAATGTCATTGCCATCATTGACCAAAGTCAAATTGGTTAAATCTATAAAAAAGAAAATGATTCAAAGGTTAAGGAAAGACTACTTTTGCTTGTTATTAGAGTACAAGAAGATGGACAAATTCCTTTTCATGTTGTAAATGATATGCATCAGAAGTAATCCTTGGGCTTCAGACTGGTTAAAAAGATATGATAAAGAAGGTATAGAAGGATTAAAAGATAGAACAAAAAGCGGTAGATCACCCGAGATGTCAGAAGAGGTTAGTTTTAGCATAAAGAAAGAACTATCCAATGTCCAAACATGGCTGGACCACAAAACAGGCAGAAGAGTTAATTGTAAAGAAAAGCGGATATAAAATATCACTATACTCCACATATACCGTATCCTTCGTAAATGGGGATTCAAACAGAAGAGTACCAAGAAAGGTACATGTTAATACTAGCATCTCACAGAGGAAAAAGAGGATTTCAAAAAAAGAACAGAACAAATACTTGTGGATAAACAGCAACAGCAACAACAGCAACAGCAAGAGAAAAAAAAAAGGATTTACGATAGTATCTTTGGATGAATCATTCTTCTTTTATGATTCTCTTGTAAGACGTGTTTGGATTGATACAAGAATAAAAGACCAATAGTTAGAGTAACAGGCTCGCACAAACATTCATGTATTTTTGGAGCCATAAGCATGGAAGAAGGAAAGAAAAAGAAGCAGTTATTCAGACAGTATGATGAATTCAACGGCGATACATTTCTTGATTATCTTAAAGAAAATACATGCTAAATTTCAAAAATGTTATTTGTTTATGGATAAAGCCTCACCTCATTATAAATCAAAGAAGGTGATCAAAGTATTTTGAAGATAACAAGGATACTCTAATTCCTGTATATCTTCCAACTACGCATCACCTGAGAGTTTATGGTTATGGAAGAGATTTGGAATATAGCCAAACGAGATCTGCTTGTTCTAAAATATTATTCATCATTTGCAGATTTAAAGAATAAGATATCTACCTATTTCAGAACAAAAAGATTCAATCTTAATATGAGGAACTATTTGTTAAGAGATATATTTAGATAATATATGCTAATTGGTATATCATCTTTACATTGTATACATTTACTATTGCTTTATCATTTGCTTTGAAGAGAAAAATGTATGCATGGTTATGCAAAAGAAAATCTTGAGTAAAAGTGTGGACTATCCAAAGAAAATATGTTTTATAACAATAATATCGGTTGCCTACTTGTGAAATTGAAAAATATTTTCGAGAGTTTATGATTTTTATGGACTGTATATATAACAGTCGATACCTAGGCCAAAAAACAAAGATATAAAAAAGATATGCTTTTCTAGTAGAAATGAACCAAATTATCAAAAATCGATCTATGATTTACAACCATGACATTGTCCTTGATAAATAGGATGTGATAGAGGAAAGGAACAATACTATGATATTTATAAAAAGAGCTACCAGTTGTTACTCCTAAACAAATTATTGGTTTGTTTAATATTGGATGCCTTGGAGTAAGATGACTTTAATTTAATAATATACAATCAAACGGAAAAAGGAACAGTAATTGTTTATCTTTGGAGGGAAGGGTATAACATATTATAGCAATTCAGAAAAGATGATAGTAACAGAATACGTCATTTAACTAATGAACTAATTTTGAATATTGATAATATATTTGGATACGATATGAAAAAATGAAATAGAACACCCATAATAGTATAAGGATTTATAAAATACGAAAAATAAACAATTATTAGAACTATATATAAGTATCTATTATTTAAAATTAATTTATAATAAATTTAAATTAATATCTATATTCAAATGCTACCTAAATAATACTAAATTTGATATCATTGATTAGTTTTTTTTATTGTGATGAATTGAGATAAAAATGAATTTTAGAATGATGTTGCCTATAGTTTCAGTTGAATCGAAAAGTCAGAAAAGTCATACTACATCTGAATGGATGTAAGTGAGAGTAAGTGAGAGTAAGTGAGAGTAAATGAATATTATAGACAACTTAACACAATAAAGTTATATAAAGACTTTACTAATATTATAATTATGGATTATTATTTTATTATGCTAATTTCTTAAAATTCTAAAATTATCTGGATAATTGGTAACATTCTATATTTTATTACCAAATCTTGATTATGATTACGCATACTCTGAAGAACAAATATTTCTTAATAATTTGCCAAATCATATTATTATATAAATTGTTAAGATGTGGTGTGAAACTACAAATAAATGCATATCCACATGACATATATATAGGCATTTCTAATTTTTAAAAGATGAATATTAAATCATCAATCGCAATCTTTGCCATCGTAATAACGGCATTTGGAATTATAGCTGCTACATCCATAATAGGATCAGAAGACGCATTCGCAAAAAAAGGGCATCATCATGGAAAGTGGTGCAATCCACACGGATGTAAAGGTAGTAAAGGATTTTACACAGAAAGAGGACACCATCACTGCTGGAGAGGATCAGAAGACTGTTACTCTAAACATCACCATTAAAAAAAGTAGATAATATCTTTTTTTTATGAGTCATGAATTATCATATAATATCTTTTTTTGAGTATGAAATACACTTTATCAAACGATCCCGATCACATATGCTGTTAATAAAATGTTTTATACATATTGTTATTTGAATTATTATCTATATCATATCTATTAATAGATTAATTTAATTCGATAGAAAATATAATAAAAAAATTAAATGTTCTCCATTTTTTTCTACTCTGTAACTGCTATTAGGGATAATTGTTCACTAACAATAGTACATCTAAGTATTGTTGACAAACAATTTGAAACCTTGACAAATTCAAAAGTCTCTATCGCAACTATAATGACCAATTATGATTTTCATCCGTAAAGTTAAAAATTAAAATATTTACTAGTTGTAATATATATTAATGGATTTTTGGTTTAAACAAACAATAAACTAAATTATAGAAAATGATCAATTAACCATCATTATCCATGATTTTAATTAATGCATAATGGAGAAATATTAAATTTAGATAAAAAACATATTAAAAGCAAATTTGAATAATATTTTTTACGTTTTTAAATTATGAAAAATCAAGATTATAGCCATAACATATCGAAATCCCACCAAATCAGTTTAATAATATAATAAATTCAATTATTATTATACAAATAGTATTTTATTAGTAAATTTTTTAGTAAATTCAACAATGATTAGCAGATTCTTCTTTCTTGTGCCTATGACTGAACTTGTATCGCATGTTATTGATAACAAGCTAATTTGGTTTAATTTATTCATTTTAATTAAATTGTAATGTTTACTATTTCGACATCCTAAAGAATAGTAGTATAAAGTATCGAATACCGATACCTTGAAAGAATAGTAGTATAAAGTATCGAATACCGATACCTTGAAAGAATAGTAGTATAAAGTATCGAATACCGATACCTTGAAAGAATAGTAGTATAAAGTATCGAATACCGATACCTTGAAAGAATAGTAGTATTTAATATTTAATATTTTATATAAATCCTTTAATATAAGTTACATATGAATTATAAAAAATATTGCATGATCGCTGTTACAATGGTAGCTATGTTCTCAGTAATAACATCAAGTTCCTTTTTAGGTAACAACAAAGTATTTGCACAAAGCAGTATTTTTGGTAATCTGTTTGGCAGTGCTCCTAGTTCTACACCTAGTACAACACCTAACCCAGCTCCAAGTTCATCTGTTAATTCATTTGGTAGTCTGTTTGGCAGTGCTCCTAGTTCTACACCTAACCCAGCTCCAACTACATCAAGTGATCCGTTCAGTGGTCTGTTTGGCAGTGCTCCTAGTACAACACCTAACCCAGCTCCAACCCCAGCTCCAACCACATCAAATAATCCGTTGAGTAGTATGTTTGGCAGTGCTCCTGATACTAACACCTAACCCCATCTCCAACCACATCAAATAATCCGTTGAGTAGTATGTTCGGTAGTATGTTTGGCAGTGCTCCTACAACACCTAACCCACTCCAACTGAGCCAAGTATTCCAACAACTATCGATAAACCATGCCACCCCGGTTCTTGTTTAGGTACGCCCGGATTTTATACAGTAAAGGGACACCACCATTGCTATGAAGGAACAAGCGAATGTATTCAAACCAGTCATTTTAAAGGCGGTAAAAGTCATTATTGAGGATAATCCAAACATCTTATCCTACACATTTTTATTTTTTAGTAAATATTTTTTAACATCTCGAAAGAATTCCAATTTCGTTTAATGATATTTTCCAAGGCGAAATAAAAATCATAATAAAATAATTATTAAGAATAATAACCAAAGCAATTTCTTAATCGTAATCCTGTGTCGATATCATATACTCATTGAAGTTGGAATAGGTTAATTGAAAAAGAAAATTTCAGATTACATCATTAAGAAACCATCATCATCAAGGTCAGATCTGAATAAATTTGGTTATGGTGAGTTGCTATCGAGATTGAGAGCAAGGAAATCCTTGGATGTAGTATATCAAAAGAGCAAAACATGTTTGTAGTGACAGAGCGTTTTCTATCCAATATTGTAGAAAAGTATGGTCAACATGTTGTTTTGACCGATGGAGGAGTACTTGGTATCAACCAAGCCTATAAATTCCTAAAGAAGGATCATCATATCCATCTTTTTCTATATTAGAATGAGAAACGCCTTATCGAAATAACTATGCAATAGATAAAGGATAGAACTTAAGAATACTTTGACGATAACTTTTCATGTAACAAGAAGAAATGTAATTGTTTCATATTAGAGATTGGATGAAATTATTTGTTGATAGGTATATAATAAGAAGGTGATAAAGGCTTAAGTTAACGGCACCTTTACTTCATGGTCCAAGACTAAAGGTGCCCTTTATATGCTCTGTTGCATAACTAGTTCTCCTCAAATTATTTCCATCCATTTTATGCAATTCTTCTAAACAGATTGTACAACGATACCTTCATTGTCATCTCTTTTACCATGTTTTGAAATCTGTAGCAGATATATATTCACCAAACATTCGCTTTATAGAAGAAAATGCTGTTTCAGCCATCCATCGTTGTCCATACTTTCTTTTCTTTTTCCATTTATGATAATCCTTTGTTTGATAATTGCACTTCTCTATTCCTTACATTGCTATTCTTGGATGAAATGATAGAGTTCCTTTTTACTTTGATGATAGGTTGAATCCTTTTCTCCTTCAAGTATTTGAAATTCTCATTGCTATCGTAGGCTCCATCACCTATGAAATGATTTCATCTTGACATTATGGTTATTATTCAACACGCCTTCCACCAAATTCTTCATAACCTTTCCATCATGTACCTTCTCATCTGTAACTTCCAGTGCAAGAATTTCTTTGGTCTTGATATTCACTGCAACATGTATCTTTAGATAGCCTTTCTTGTTTTTTACATCCCACTTATCTTGCATCCATTGAGCCTCTGTTTGTAACCTTGATACCTGGTACTGTCCGCTGCTATGATGATAACGACATCATCATCATCATCATCATTACTGTTATTGATATCAATGTCCAATTTGTTTATTCTTCTACATATTTGTGAATAACATGGATGGTCTGGAAGATTCTTTCCTATGTTGCTTTTATGATTCCTTCTGTTTGTCTATAAGGTAAGGTGAAAGTATACTTTGATATAACCAATTATAAGAATAAAAGAATCTGGAAATTTGTACTTTTTGCCATTCTTATTTTCATTCATCCTTGCAAGATCAACATCCCAGTTATCCAGAAAATCATAGGAAAAAAGTATCTCCCCTCGTCTTACAAGAGATTGATTATAAGAAGGCCAGTGGATCACAAATGATTAATTGGTTCGATCCTAACTAAAAATGTTTAGTTATGCAACAAAGCACTATAGACATATTATACTTTGTTGAATGATCATGAAATTTATTTTATTTTATTTTCTATGGGTGTAAAAAATATTACAATGTCGCATTTTAATCGAACTAAAATTGATAGTCTACTTATGTCCTGTAATTATCATACTTGAAAAATTTCAAGGTTATTTTATTGTTTTTTATGATATTGTTAGAAATTTGGAATTGTTATACTGATATACAACTCTATTAATAATAACTTCAAAAAATACAAAATAACGTTATAGAAATACAAACAAAAAATTATATTCGGAAAGAAGATTATGTTTGAGGGAAAAATAATATTTTTGAAAAGGAAATGGAATTAAAAAATACCTTATACTTTATTGAAGAAATATTGAAAAAACCATTTAAAAAATGGTGATATATTCAATGGATCTTTTAATTATTTATTCACTGGTCAAAAAAAACTTTATACCCTTTACATTAAATCATTTTAAAGTATTTTGTTGATTGTAAATACCCTTTGTTTGTTGCCTTATAATTTTAAAACAATATCAAGTTATCCTGTCTTTATTTTTGACGTGGAGATATTCCATTACTCTTGCATACCTTCCAATCAACATGCCTGTGCCTATGGTGATGAGTAAATCTGTAACAATTAGTGATATTATTCTAGTCTTAAAACCCATATGAACTAACGGATGATTTATTATAACTATGTTTCTATATTCGGTAAAACTAACTTCTTGGTATCCTATGAAAACTAGGTTGATTACAATTCTTACAACTAATGCTGTAATATATATTAAATATATCAATAACCCTCCTTTTGCATAAAGATTGTTATCTTCATCTCTCCAAAATAAAAGATTTCTTTTTGAATACCAATATGAATAGTATCCTGATAAAATGATTATCATGACATAAGGTAGGAGATAGGTTAAAGGCACACCTGTAGAAAATGAATTATATATAAGATAAGAAACAATTAATATGTAATAAATTAAAAATATTGTAGATTTTTTAATGTTAATCTTTGTCCCTTTTAAATTTTTTCTAAGTTGGATGGCAATTATTATAGAAGTAATTATTAATGATATAATTAAAGCGGAAAGATATATTATAGAAAATTGATTATCACCGTTATAGGGCAATCTTATAATACTGAGGCTATTAAATTCTTATATATTATTGTATCCTTATGATAGAATTAGTGGTTTCGTTGAAGTACAAAAAAATTGTCACTGTTTCCAATTACTATGTTAATTATTTTATATTTTTAGGATCATTCTTGATTGTTATTGATTTAAAATATTTTTACTGTACAAATAGTTCCTTGTTTTAAAATCGAATATGTATCCTAATTTACAATTTTATTGTAGAAATTATGATCTATTTTTATCATGTTTCCATCTTCAGCAGATCTAATCAATTCTTCAAAAAACTGCGCACTTTGTGTATATGTATCATTATCTACAGAATGCAACCAAAATCTTCTTCTTTTCAAAGGATGATATTGGTCCTTAATATTTATGTACTCCATTATGGGACCAAACTGCAATACATATTTGTCATACCATAGTCCTATTCCAACATTGTGAACTATTTTAGGATATTTATTCAAAATGTCATTAATGCCTGCTGGCTCTATGTGAAATAAATTGACATTATTTTCAGAATGCCATTTGATAAAAAGAAGAGAACTGTTTTGATTGGATTGAATATCTTTGTCCAGCTTTTCTTTCCCTATAATAAGAAATCTGTAATTTTTTTTAGTAGAGTGTGAAAGATTTTTTCTTTTAATTGATTTTTCTTGATGGCCTAATAGATTCAAAGGTTCGCTATTCTGTATTTCCCAGTATTCACTTGGTGATAAATATGTAGCAGAAATGTATTCTAATCCGTTTTCAAATAAGACTTTGTAAATTAATCCCATAGAAATATACCCCATCTCTAAACCTTTTGATGGATTGGTCATTTCCTTGAATTTTTCTATTATGGTTTCAAATCGTTCTTCACAAAAATTTTGTAGAGGATCAATAAAGTTTTTATCGATTTTGTGAGATTGTATAAGAGGTTTTATATCCAGGTTAATTTCTATATCTAAATTATTCCCATATTCGTTTTCTTTATAAAGCGAATATACATTCTCTAATTCGTTGTGATGTTTTAAGACTATTTTTCCTTTATCAAATAAATGCCAGCAATAATCATTTTTATCAAATAAAAAATCATTTTTAATCTTTTGAAATGCAAAATCTGTTAATAATATTTGATTGGGTCTGGCCAAATCCATTATCCTTTTTGAAATTACTAATTCGTGTCCCCATGGAGCATATTCATTGTGAACTCCATCATCAAAAGATAGAAATGAGCCAAAGCCAATTCCTATTCTTACAAGAATTTTTTCTCCATCCTTGAATTGACTGTTATAATCCGTTAGTTTTTTATGTACCTCGATAGATAATTCTATTGAAAATTTATAATCTAAAAATACAATTAACATACCATCTCCTGTAAATGATTTATAAATTTCTGGATTGTTATGGATATTTAAAAAACTTAGAATAATATCTTTTAACTTTTTAATCTTCTCTAATTGATAAAATATGGATAGATTGGGGTTTGACGCACCTACAACATCGATAAAGAAATACCATCCATCATCAATATTTCTTTCATGATTATCTTTATACATATTATTGGGATTGTTTATATCATGTACTAGTTTCTTTCATATATTTGTTAGAATATGTATTTTTATAAATCATGTTTTGTATCTAAATCGATATAAAGTCTATATTTTAAATGGCCTATTGTTAACAAATGATTTGCTAAATTAATTACAAAATTTTTTTCTTATTATATGTAATTTGCCACTATTAAAAATATATTTTGATTTTGATTTCTTTAAATAAATATCTTATCTTTATAAATTATGCGCAACTATGAAATAATGTTAATGGTTAAATGTTATACCATATAAGAGAACAAGAAAGTATTTAATAAAAAATGATTTCTAACTTAGAAACTAGGATCACAATTGGATAATTATGTTAATTGATAGTTCTATGTGATGTATACCTTGTTACTAGAATAATGTTCAGTAGGTGAAAAACCATCAAGTTATCCTTATACAAAGCTCGTGATTCGAAATGAAAATTATTAAATTTTTATTATATATATATCTATAATAAATACAGGTTATTTATAAAAAAGAATAAAATAAATTATCATGTAACTTTTAATTCATTGATATAAATATTATTTAAAATTCGAATCTATGGAGAAATACGTTACTATCTTTGTATTTATGATGAAATCTCTCGATCTGAGTTTATAAATATTAATTATTTTTGTTGCTTTGTATATCTTTTTATAATATTTATATTATTTTATGTACGTATTCTATATTTTTTAAATGTATCTGAGTCAAGTTTATCTAATCTTATTGACTGAGGATTTTCAAATATTTGTTCACAACAATATTTCATTGAAAATAATGCCATTTGTTCTAAAACAGGTTTCAATGCTTCACCTTTGTTAGTTAAAGAATATTCGATTCTAACCGGTTTCTCGTCATAAACTTCTCGCTTTATTAGCTTGTCTTTTTCCATTTCTTTAAGTCTTACTGAAAGAGTTTTTGGATTGATTTTTTCTATGGAGTCAAGAAATTCGTTAAATCGTTTCTGTTTCAAAATTATCATATTTCTTAGTATTAATATCGCAAATTTTTTTCCAATTATATTAAAAGTGTTATTAACAGGGCATGATTTACAGGCTATTTCTTCTAACATGAACCGACCTTTTTGTTCTTCCAACTTACTATTTCAATACCTAATAACTGATCCTTCACTTACTAATTTATATACTTACTTTATTATAGTTAGTTACAAGGTTATTGATATGAAAGAAAATCAATGTGATTATGATTGTTCTGATGAAAAAGCATCTAGTTGTGATTGTAATGGCGATAATTGTAGTACAAATTCTTGTTGTTGCAAATCTCAAGATCATGGAAATAAGTGTACAGATCCTATTACTACAACCAAATATATGTTAGAAAAAGCGTTTTATACTGCATTAATGCAAGTCCAGGTTGAGAAAATTAAGAAAAAAATAGAGGCGGACTGGGGAAATACTTTGGATAAAACTACTGATGCAATAATGCAAACAATGACAAAACAATGGCAAGCGGATGTCTCTAAATTAGAATCATCTAAAGAACTATATCAGGAATTAGAGAATATATTTAGTAAAAAAAATCAAGAAGGCTAGCAATTAAAAATCTTTAAAAAGATATCTTTTTTATCTTAATTTTATTATTGACCAAAATAAATATTTAATTTTTATCTTTTAAGATTCATTTGTTATAAATTATACTTTTTTATTAACTTTATGATTTTTTTACTTTCTTTTCTGTTTACAACATTAAATATATTATTATTGAATATACTAATTTGTTATTTGCCCTGTTTTAAAGGTTAGTGAATTACATTTTGTTGATATTTTTTCAGAAGATTAATTTTGTTTTCTATGTAATCAATTATTTGTTCATCTGGTTGACAACATTCAATAATTTTAATCCATTGATCATGTCTAAGTTTTATTTTTGTTGTTGCTGTTTTAGATTGTAATGATTCTGATAAAGATATTGCATCTTTGGACTTGTCTAAAATTCGATAAATATTTTTTATTTTATTATCATTTGTTTTTTCAATACTGTCGTAAAGGTTCTCTAATATTTTTACTAAATCCACAAGTGTTAAATTTATCTCTAAAAATGATAATTGTCTCATTATTAATCACAAAACCTAAATTCTTTATCGTCCTTTCAAATTTTTTTCTTTATAACTGATATGTTTTTCTTTAACTGATCTTTTATTCTCTTTCATAATCTTATAATGTCATTCACAATTATATGAAATGGTAAACAATTTATGTGTAATTTATATCATATAAATCTCATATAATAATACTATATCTCCTAATCCATTGTCTCATTTCTTTATTATGGTGTTATTGAAGGAAATATATTAATTATTAAATTGCATGTCTCTTTATTACCAAAGAAAAAGCTATAGATTTCTGATTTATCTTTGATAATATAGCAAATTAAGAAAGAGGTTTTGATCGCTCATTTAATTATCACACCATATAAATAATCATCTTTATTTTGTCTTTTTTTTAAATGCTGTTTATTATATGTGGATATAATATAATCCTTGAAACTGACGCCCTATGCTGAAAATAAAACAGATATGGATAAAAACGAAGGGATTAATTCAATTTAAATATTTTCAACATAATTAAAAACTATGAATAACAATGATGAGATTCTTGAATTCTTGATAAGCAAAGTTGAGGAAACAGGAATAGGAGCAGGAATTACATTGTGTATGAATGGTTCAATATTGACTGGAAATTTAATTAAATCTAAAATTTACTACGATAAAATGATAGAAATGTACGATTTTGATAACAGTCAATTAACTGCAAAGAATCCAGAAGAGATAGATAAATGGAACGATTACCATGAAGAATATGTTGATTTAATAAATGAATTAAAAAAACAAGATAATCAACAAAATTTAAAATATATCCATTTAGAGCATGTAACTTTTCGAAGCGTCAATTCAAATATTTTGACTCAAGCGATCGTTTGGAGAGGAAAACTATCTTCTATAGATGGATTCTCAATTGGAATATCTACAAATTCCCTTTTGTAATAATTTTTGTATTCTATTTTCACTTGATAATTACCTGAGACCTGGTCATAATTCTAATTATCTTGATACATTTTATAACAGATTAAAGCTAACCTCTGGAATGTTATTTTGAAAACAACTGTTCCAAAGATTAGCTCTTGATAAAATAAAGAAATCCATCCTTTTATGTCCTGTATCTGATAGGTTGTATACCATGGCTTAATGTGCCACGAAAACGTGGTAGACCGTATGTATATTCTCTATCAACCATAATTTTGAGATGTTTTGTTTTGAGGTTATGATGGTTTAGATTCGACTCTAACAATGCATTGCATATTTTTCTTAACAGGGACTGTCTGTATAGCCACAAACTAGCATTAGCATGTGGTCTTGTATCCATTCCCAGCAGTAGACGTACATTTGACAGGTAATTGAAGACTATTTCTACTACAGTTATTAAACAAAGGATATCAACAATAGGATATCTATTTGTTGCAGCAGATGGTATGACAAATCCTTCTATAACAGCAACAGACAGTGTGTGCTCTTTTAAAAGCTAAGGGTTTTGTATGGCCTAAGTCATCCATATGAAGAAAGGAGTAGTACCTCGACCAGGGATTGATACAGATGCAAAGTGGTGGGGCCACAGTCATACTAAGGAAGGATGGATTTTTGGATATAAACTACATCTAACATGTACAACAGCAACAAAATAGATGATATGTAGTACCTCTAACAGCAGCTGATGTAACTACTACTGCCAATGTTCCGGACAATAAGATGTACGTTTCATTAACAACTTCATCATCACTTGTTTTCTCTTTACCTTGGACATATTATATGGTAGCTGATCCAGGATATGATGATAAGAAACTGTATGAGTATAGTAAAGGATTGGGAATAGATCTGGTTTGTCCTCTGTAGAAAGGTACAAAAATACTCCCAAAGAGAGACTTGAGCTTTTATGTTTTTATGAATCGGTATTGGGGCAAGCAATCTACAATCAAAGAAGAACATCTATCGAACCCTCCTTGATAGAGCATATAAAATCCGTGTTTAGAATAGACCCATTACCAGTACGTGGATTTCATACAGTATCTGCAATTGTATTATTGCCAGGTTTGCTCTATCAGATAATGGTATACTATAACTGTAAAACTGACACAATAAATCCGAAATCGATAAAATACATGCTGGGGACGGTCTGATATGAAAATGGGATAAAGATGTGATTTTGAATTATGACCATGCCTCAATTAGCTAATATTTGATTTAATGGTCAAATCCAAATGGAAAACAATTAATTCAAAATAAATAATTTATTTTTTAATCAATGCATGCTATGGGTTGATTTAAAAAAGAATATTTTTATTAGATGTAGATCTATGATTAATGATGGATTTTATTAATCACCGCATTAAAAGGCTAAATCTAAATCAAGATGATAAATTAGGATTCGTTAATCGAGTACCTCAGTTACCATACAGCGAAATAGAACAATTACATGATGACCTATTTAAATCGATTAAAATGAGGGCAGAACATAAAATAGATAGTCAAAACAATCAAGAATCATTTGAAAAACTAGTTCAGCAAATGCATGGTCAAGATACATCAAACATCTCGGATTTAACAAAAGATTTCGAAAGAAAAACCAAAAGAAATTATTAAGAAATTATTTCATAACCCCAATTTTATATAAAATTCTAAAATTATTTGGGATTAAGAAAAATATTACAGATATGACATAAAGAACAAACTCATCAAATTTTTCATAGTCTTATAAACTGTAAAAACTCATCAACATCATATATGTACTATTTATCAAACAGAATTCTGTTTATTATTTTTCTTTTTGATTTTGTGATATTTCAAACCACTTGTGATATTGTCTGAATATCTTTTTTATGATCATCTGCAGTTACCTTTACAGGCAAGACCTTTTACTCCTGATATCTGCTGATATGTGGTTCAAATATCCCTTTTCTTATATTCGATTTATTTTTACTCCTTTGGTAATCTTGAGAGTCCAATATCTAATGCTATAATATATGGTGTCTTTGAATTCTTATTCAATCAGTTGCGTTAGTTGCATTAAATTATAGCAATATTTCATCAAATCTAAATAGATATAATTGTAGTGAACCCATTTACTTGTCTGTTGATATATGTTAGCTAAATGTATTTGGGAAAGAGGCATAATGCAACAATCATGTCTATTCCTGAAGTTTATCTTTTTTATCTATTTACATTTTTATGTAGAATAAGACGACTCCTCCTAACCATCCATAAAAAAGGTAATGGTTTTGTAACAATTCTAAAGGACCTATCTAACGCGCCATTACAACCACCTTATGATTTTAAATGCATTCTATTTTTGGAATTCATAAAGGAATATGGTATATTATATTTATAGATTTTTCCTTAATCTAACCGCGCTGCTATAATATACTAAAATATTGATTTATAATTTTGTTGTGATGTAAAATGTAATTATTGTGGTTAACAAATAATTTTAATAAGAATACCGCTATTGTATATTTTCTAATGAATAAAAAAGAAAAATTTTTAGATAAACATAAATTTCTTTAACCTTTCCTTTAATTTTAATAAATGATATAGAATTCAAATTTAATCTAATTACCCTGCTGTTTTTTTGCAATTTTTCTCCTTTATTTAGAAAATTCTGTTTTTGCAGTTGAATTAAATCACGAATATACTTTACAATTTATTTTATATGTTGTAGTCAATATTTTTTATTATTTTTTTAATCTATCGGATAAGAAAACGTTCCTTTTTCAAATCAATATGATTTGCTATGTTTCTGGTAATAAAGATAATGAGAGAATAGTAGATAAACAATTAATATATAAAGAATATATTAGCTGTTGCGAAAAATAATCTGTTTAAACTATTCATTTTATTATTCAAGTATATAAATAATATTATTTAAGAAAAACTCTTATTATATGACACAATTATACATTTAGTCTAAATGAAACATCATCCTTATTCAAAATTGTTTGTTATTACAATGATTGCTGGATTTGCATTGGCTATTTTTGCATTGTCTTTTACACAAGCTTTTGCAGCAACAACTACATCAACTACATCAACTACTAGTGCACTCACAAAACCTTTGTTGGCAATAGCTGCAGCTATCGCAATTGCAGGGGGTCTGATTGGTACTGGAAATGCACAACAGGGTATTGGTGCTGCTGGTATGGGAATAATTGCAGAAAAACCTGAGAAATTCGGACAGGTTCTATTCTTCTTTGTCATTCCTGAAACTCTATGGATTATTGGCTTTGTGCTTGGAATTATATTGTTATTGGGAATATTGTAATCGGCGAAAGGTATATGGCGCGCCTAGATATTTTTATTCAAGAGATCGAAAATAGAAAAGAGCAGGAAATACGCCTCTTAGAAAGAACCTTGGCTGAAAAAAAAGCAGAGATTAACCATTCAAAGGAAATTACTATTAAAGAATTACAAGACAAATACGCACAAGATGCAAAAGCAAAATCGGAAAGGGAGTTTGCTAGGATAGTCGAAGCAGCCAAATTAAATGCAAAAAAAATTCTCTTTGAAGCAATTAATGCAAATATGAATTCTACCTTTGGAGTTATAAGGCAGGAATTGGAAAATTATGTCCAAAATCCTGAGTATAAAAATTTGCTAAAAAGAATGATTGACTATGCAAAAAATACTTTGGGTTCTGATATTATTATACACTGTCGTGAAAAGGACACTTCAATTGTCAAGGGAATGGATATTCCTATAGGCTCTCCAATCAATACTTTGGGTGGCATTTTGGCTGAAAATAAGGAAGGGACCAGGGAACTTGATCTAACATTTGAAGAGTTATTGCGAAGTAGAGAAGACGATATAAAAGGTTTTCTTGTAGAGAGGATGACAAAGTAAATGACTTCATCATCATATTCATCCTCATTTGGGAGATTACAATCACTTTCTACAAATTTTCTTTCTAAAGATACCATTCAAAGTTTAGTTAAAGCTGAAGATGTTGCCGATATTAGAAGGATGCTTGAATCTACATGGTATGGTCCAGAGATTGAAAGAGCTTCATCTCTTTATTCTCCACCTGAACTTTTAGAAGTTGCTCTGAATAGACATCTTGTAGAAATTAACAAAATTGTCTTGGAGACCGCACCTTTTAGTGGAAAAAATGCAATTCGTGCTTATTTATTAAAATGGGATATCCATAATATCGAACTAATCCTTTCCTCCAAGATTATTGGACGTACTATTACCGAAACAGAGCCTTTTTTGGTCTCTAGTAGAAATTTTCCTGCAGGGATTACTGGAGGCAATATCACACATGATGAAATGAAAATTATTTTATCTCAACCTGGAATAGAGGGCGTAGTAAACTATCTTGTAAAGTATAAATACGGTACCATAATAATGCAACACTTTGATACCATTCAAAAAACAAAAGATCTTAGTCATTTGATGGTGGACCTTATGGCATACTACTATTCTACTTTAATTGAATCTCTCAAGTTTTTTCAAGGTGATGAAGGCGTTATACGTGATGTAATTAGAATGCAGATCGACAAAAAGAATATTTTGAGCTTATTAAAAGGCAAAAATTCAAATCTAGATAGGGAATTAGTTAACAAACATCTTATAGAAGGAGGACATATTGCTTTAAATGAATTACTTGAAATGTTTGGCTCGAAAAATGTCGAAGAATTTGTGAACAGAATAGAAGAACGGCTTATTATGGGTGACCTGCTGGAAACATATAGGAAAACTCATAGTCTTATAGATTTTGAAATAGCTATGGATCAATTCATTAGTACAAATTATGTACAAAGGTTAAAGAATATTTCACTTTCAATCGGGTATATCTTTCATTTTATTATTATTGCAGAATTTGAGTGGGATAACATAAAGAGAATTGCTTATGGGAAGCGTTATGGTATACCTATGGAGCGCATAAAATCAATGCTGCTTTTTGAGTGAATACGGAAATGTCATCTAAACAAAAATCTGAATCAAAAGGTTTAATCGCTGTAATAGGCGAGCGGGAGCTTGTTATTGGGTACCGACTTTTAGGCATCAACGACACATTTCTAGTTAGTGAAGGAGGCGAAGATCCATATAAAACGATGGAAAATTTGTTTTCTTCTCATAGGTTTTCAATGATAATTGCAAGTCAATTTGTGCGTGATTCTCTTCCTATGTTATTTCGATTAAAAGTTGAGGCATCTATTAATCCACTGGTTTTATTTATGCCTTCGTTAAAAGGTGATATCCATGAGGAATCAATATCTTCATTAGCTAGACGAGTACTTGGAATAAATGTTTAATAGGATTTGGTGAATGGAATGAAAAATAGTATATCAAGCGCAATTATTTCTCGTATTTCTGGATCGGTTGTAGTGGCAACAGGTATTGAAAATGCACAAATGTTTGATGTAGTGCGTATAGGAGAATTAGGTTTGCTTGGCGAAATCATACGTCTTGAGGGCAACAAGTCTACTATACAGGTCTATGAGGATACAACAGGTCTGCGACCGGGCGAGAAAGTTATCAATACAAAGAGACCTCTTTCAATACAGTTAGGACCTGGATTACTGACATCAATTTATGATGGAATTCAGCGTCCACTTAACATATTGAGGGAAAAAAGTGGTGATTTTATCAGTAGAGGAATTTTTATTCCTGCTTTGGATGAACAGAAAAAGTGGGAGTTTATTCCTACCAAGAAAAATGGGGATAATGTTACTCCGGGTGAAATTGTTGGTGAAGTTCAGGAAACACCTTTAATAAAGCATAAAATAATGGTCCCATTTGGTGTCAGTGGTCAACTTTCTGATATTAAAGAGGGCAAGTATACCGTAAATGAAAATGTTGCCAAAGTGAAAACAAATAGTAATACGGTCGATATTGGATTATCAAACTGGTGGATGGTACGAGTTCCACGACCTGTTTTAAATAAACTTCCTCCTGTATCTCCTTTGCTTACCGGACAACGTGTTCTTGATACTTTTTTTCCAGTTGCAAAAGGTGGTATGCAGCTATTCCCGGACCATTTGGAAGTGGAAAAACTGTAACTCAACAACAACTTGCAAAATGGGCAGATAGTAAAGTAATAGTTTACATCGGTTGCGGTGAAAGGGGAAATGAGATGACTGAAATCCTTACAACTTTTCCTCAATTAGAAGATCCAAAATCGAAAAGACCACTAATGGAACGAACAATACTCGTTGCGAATACTTCTAATATGCCTGTAGCTGGCACGTGAAGCAAGTATTTACACCGGTATTACTATGGGCGAATATTACCGTGATATGGGATACGATGTGGCATTGATGGCTGATAGCACTTCAAGATGGGCAGAGGCACTTAGAGAAATATCTGGTAGGTTGGAAGAAATGCCTGGAGAAGAAGGATATCCTGCATATCTTGGAAGGCGATTAGCAGAATTCTATGAAAGGGGAGGCAAAGCCGTTGTAGTTTCTCCAGAGCAGCGAATAGGTTCATTGACTTTAGTTGGTGCAGTTTCACCTCCAGGTGGAGATTTTTCTGAACCCGTCTCACAAAATACATTAAGAGTAACAAGGGTATTCTGGGCTCTTGATGCTAATTTAGCATCAAGAAGACACTTTCCATCTATTAATTGGCTTACAAGTTATTCTCTGTATGCAGATGATATGTTTGACTGGTACAAAAGTAATGTATCTGCTGATTGGATTCCCCTAAGGCAAGAAGCACTAGAAATTTTACAGAGAGAATCAGAATTGCAGGAAATTGTCCAGTTGATAGGATATGATGCATTACCGGAACCAGAAAAGGGTATCTTGGATACTGCTCGATCAATTAGAGAGGACTATTTACAGCAGAGTGCTTATGATGAAGTGGATACATATACTTCTATAAAAAAACAGCATCTAATGCTGTCTATTATTTTGGAATTTGGTAGAATGGAATCAGACGCAATAAAGAAGGGTGTTCTTTCTTCAAAGGTGGGTGCTTTAGATGCAAGAAAACTAATATCAAAGATAAAATGGACAAAGGAAGAAGAGGTAGAGAAGTTGGTTAATGAAATCAAAGTAAATATGGCTAAACAGTTTGACAATTTGTTAGTGGAGGTAAATAGTTAAAATGTCTAAAGTATCGTTTAAAACACTTGCCAAGATAGCCGGTCCTCTAATATTTGTTGAAGGTGTAAGGGATGCTGCATATGGAGAGATGGTTGAGATAAAGCTTGCCAATGGCGAATTACGTCAGGGACAGGTACTTGATACCGGAGAGGGGTTAGCGGTAGTACAAGTTTTTGGATCAACAATTGGACTAGGTACAAGCGGAACTTTAACAAAATTCTTGGGCGAGACTGCCACAATATCAGTATCTGATGAAATGCTTGGTAGGACTTTTAATGGATTGGGACAGCCTCGAGATAATGGACCAACTATTGTATCTAAACAAAAGTTTGATTTAGTTGGATCTGGGATAAATCCATATTCTAGAGAAGAACCATCTGAATTTATTCAGACTGGTATGTCTAATATAGATGGAATGAATACGCTGGTAAGAGGTCAGAAACTTCCTATATTTTCAGGTTCTGGTTTACCTCATAATTTACTTGCATCTCAGATTGCTAGGCAAGCACGTGTTCTTGGATCATCTGAAAATTTTTCTGTTGTGTTTGCTGCAATTGGAATTACAAGTGAAGAATCGAATTTTTTTGTAAAACAGTTCGAAGAGAGCGGAGCACTTGGTAGAAGTGTTCTTTTTCTAAATTTATCATCCGATCCTTCAATGGAGCGTATCCTTACTCCGCGACTTGCTTTGACGACCGCAGAGTTTCTTGCTTATGAGCGTGAGATGCATGTTCTGGTAATAATGACTGATATGACAAATTATTGTGAAGCTTTAAGGGAGATTGCCGCAGCCAGAGAAGAGGTTCCTGGTAGGCGTGGATATCCTGGTTATATGTATACAGATCTGGCATCGCTTTACGAACGAGCCGGAAAAATAAAAGGTAGAAAGGGTTCCGTAACACAAATTCCTATACTTGCAATGCCTGCAGATGATATCACCCATCCTATCCCAGATCTTACTGGCTATATCACAGAAGGACAGATAGTTATGAGCAGAGAATTACACAGACTAAATATTCACCCCCCTGTTGATGTTCTGACCAGTCTTTCACGTTTAATGAATCAAGGTATAGGAAAAGGTCAAACAAGGGAAGACCATAGAAGTCTTGCTGACCAGCTCTATGCAACTTATGCACAAGGTAAGGACGCAAGGTCATTATCCGCAATTGTAGGTGAAGAAGCATTAAGTGATATTGATAGAAAGTATCTCAAGATCGCTAATAATTTTGAACGAAAATTTGTTAATCAAGGCGTAGATGAGAATAGGTCAATCGAGCAAACCCTCAATATTGGATGGGAACTTTTGAGTGAGATTCCAGAATCAGAGCTAAAACGTATCAAACCTGAATTTATCGCAAAATATAGAGCTGGTAAATCTGGGGACAGAATTGAGGTGTAATAATTAGATATGTCTTTATCTTCAAATATAAGACCAACTCGCCTTGAATATATACGCACAAAACGTAGGATTGTAATTGCAAAAAAAGGTTTGAAACTCTTGAAACTTAAACGTCAAGCATTGATCCTTGAATTTTTTAATACCAACAAGACAGCTGCAGCACTACGAAGTAATCTGCAATCTGAATTGATAAAGGGGTATGAAGCTATCAGAATGGCAGAAATGCTAGCTGGGTCCATGAGACTGGAGAATGAATCAATGAAGATACCTGAAATGGAAAATTTGCAGGTAATGTCCAAAAGCATTATGGGGGTCCATATTCCAAAGCTTATTGGGGGACAAAGAGAATTACTTGAAGAGTATTTATTGGAACTTCCTACATCTATCAACGAGGCATTAAGATCTTTCCAAAATATTCATAAAATTGTGTTAGATGTTGCAGAAAAGGAGACGGCATTAAGAAAGCTTCTCTATGAAATTGAGAAAACAAAGCGTAAATCTAATGCTATAGAAAATGTTTTTATTCCAAAGTTGATGACAGCTGTTAAATTCATTACTTTTAGACTTGCTGAAATGGAACGTGACACATTCATAATGTTAAAGACTGTAAAGCGAAAGATGGAGGAACGAGAGAATGAAGAAAAGGAACAACCCATTTTAGAAGAGGGAGGTCAATATATTATATGAGCAATAGAAATAATGATAAAGGCGGTAATAAAGATCTTTTTACAAATGCACCTCAAAGAAAATTTTATCTGATAACGAAAGGATTTAAAATTGGAAATATCGTTGGAACAGTGGTTTTGGTGTTATTTATTGGCAAGTCTTTATTGGGAATATGAACATGACTAAGACTAAGACTAATTTCTTCTTCTCTTTCTTCTCAAGAAGAATATATTGATTCTCTGCGACAAATTAAAGAAACTGAGGATAAAGTACAAGGAGAAATTGAAAACTATAAAAAGCAAGTTGAGCAAGAAATTAATAATTTACAAATTGATCTTAAAAATTCAATTGATATTATAAAACAAGAGGGGAAAAAAATGGTAGAACAAAGTATTGAAGAGTCTAGAAATAAAGCTTTTGCGGAATCTGAAAAGATTATTTCTGATGCAAAAAATAAATCCAAATCTATATCATTTCAACTTGATGGTCGAATGAAAAAGGAAATCATGGATATAATATTTTCTGGGATATAATTAGGAATAAGGAATGATGATACAAAAATGAGTACAATATTAAAACCTGTTCCAATGGTTCGAATAGCAGTATTAGGTTTAAAAAAATACCGACAACAAGTTATTTCAATTTTACATGAAATGAATGTAATCCAGTTAGAGCCTTTTTCAAAAGACGTTGAACCATTTTTAATGACTGATCATGAAAGTGATATGCATAGACAAGTTTCAGATCTATTAATTCGAATTAGAGGACTACTTAACTCATTGCCTCATACTCCTGTAAAAGGTAAAACTAAATTAACATCAATTAATGAACTTGTAGAAAAATTCAAATCACTAAATATAGATAGCACTGTTGCCTCTTTAGAAAGACAAAAGGATAATCTTTTGACTGAGATGAAAGAGACAGAAAACAATATTAAACTTCTTGAAGAATATTCATTTTTTCCTGAAGACTTGAATGTACTGCATCTTACTTCAGGACGCTCTTTCTTTGGCCGTATAGATTCTGATAAGTTCCAAGAATTTAAGAAAAAATTGGAATTAAATGACGAAGATGTTATTTTGTATGCCAAGGAGGATGACAAGGTAACCCGTTTTGTTCTTGTAATTATGCACAATTTTCCATCTAATGCTCTAGCTTCAATTGTCAATTTATATAATGTTCATTTGGAAGCAATTCCAAATCTCAAAGGAAAACCTGATAGTGCTATTCAGAATCAGAAAAATATTTACAATGATCTTTCTACACAATTGAACAAAATCAATAATCAGCTGACTGAAATTTCAAAATTACATTATACTTTTTTAAAAGGAGCAGAAGAACAGCTTGACATTGAAAATAAAAAACTTGAAGTAATTAAAAGCCTTGGAGTTACAAAAGATACATTTGCCTTGGAAGGCTGGATTCCAAAATCCAAGGTAGAATCTGTAAAATCTGCTTTTCAAAAACATTGTGAAGGCACAACTACAATGTATGAATTAGAAACTAAAGAGAATCCCCCAACGCTTCTAGATAATCCAAAAAGATTGAAAAACTTTGAATCATTTGTTAGATTTTATTCATTGCCATCTGGAAATGAATTCGATCCAACCATGATATTCGGTTTAATTTTTCCTATTTTTTATGGTTTAATGCTAGGTGATGTTGGATATGGCCTTGTGATTCTTTTGGTTTCTAGATGGGTGATAAGAAGAGTGGAAGGAAAAAAACGTAATTTAAATATCATGCCCAAATTCTTGAGGAAATTCGCAATGACGATATTACAACCCACTCAAATGGTTAAACTAGCTAAAGCTATGACCCCTGGGTGCATTATCGCCATCGTATTGGGATTTTGTTTTAATCTGTATTTTGGGTTCCATCTAAATGGTTATTTGTTCTCTTTTCTGAATCATTTTGGACTTCACTTACCCTCTAATGGTACCTTACTTGATCCTATCGGAACATTTGGTCTTCGTAAACTTTTGCTAATTAGTGGTTATGTTGGAATAGGTATGGTTTCTTTTGGACTAGTTCTTGGAATAATAAATAGCCTTAGAGAGGGTCAGAAAAAACATGTGGTTAGTAAAATTGGCTGGTTATTGTTTGGCTGGGGTATTGTTCTATTGGGGCTAGCACTTTTACACCATCAAAATATAAATCCATCACAACAGCCTGTAGGGATTGTTTATTTGGCATTAATTATTGGGGGAATAGGTTTGATGTTTTATGGTGAGGGTGTCAGAGTCTATGATGGAGTTGCCCTCGATAATTAGTCACATACTATCGTATACTAGGATTGTGGGAATATTGCTTGCCTCTGTTATACTTGCTGACGTCATCGACTTTATTTTCATTAAAACCTTGCACCATACAATATTATACATTATTCTCGGAATTACAATATTCTTTGTAGGTCATATTTTTAATATTGTATTGGGGGTATTTGAACCCGGGATTCAGGGAGCTAGGTTGATTTATGTTGAATTCTTCTCAAAATTTTATCATGGTAATGGTAGGCCATTCAAACCTTTTGGAATTAGACGAAGATTCACATACGATCAGTACAATACTGAAAAGTAAGAAATAAAACACTATTTTATTTTTTTAATTACAATATCGGTAATAGATTTAATTTAAACATTAATAATTTGTTATTAACTTTGTTTTATATAATATTATTATTTACAAGATATATTTTTATAGATTCAAAGACGCCTTTTAACATTGGTTAAAACAATAGCGTTTCATTCTTACAAGGGTGGTACAGGAAAGACTACAATAGCTGCCAATTTATCCACACTCTTGGTATCTAAAGGATTTAATGTTTTACTTGTTGATATGGATGTCTATGCGCCTAGTTTACATGTTTATTTTAATTTTAAACCTGAAAAATGGATGAATAATTATTTGCTAGATGACCTTGAATTTACTGATGTAATTTATGACTTTACCAATATTGTTAATGCCTTTTATACTTCCACATCATCTAGCAATAAAAAAGGTCTCTTTAGTATTGTATTTTCAAATCCAAAAAAAGAAGAAATCACCAGTTTGGATTTTCAAAATAGGGATTCATCAAAATCTCAGATGTTAAAAAAGATGTTATATCTTAGAGAAAAAACTAACCCTGATGTTATTTATGATTATATTATTTTGGATACTAGTCCAGGTATAAGACCATGGTCAATCAATTCATTGGCAATTGCTGATATAATCATCTTGTCTTTGAAAATGGATCATATTGATATTGAAGGAACAAAACAGATGGCAGCCGATGTATATAAATCTTTTATTAATTTTGGTGCAAAATCCTATTTATTATTAAACAGAATCGCAGGATATTGTACACCTTCTAACTTAAATAAAGATATGATTTCAAAACCCGGTCGATTTGAGTTTACTATGTTGGAACAATCAGAAACAATGATGGAATTGGAGAATTACCTTAAAATGGATGTTGTTTCGACTATTCCTTGTTATTGTGATATACAATTTGAACGACAAGAATTCGTTACAGTTTTAAAATATCCTAACCATCCATTTGTAGGCAAAATGAATGAACTTGTAAACAAGATAAATTTAAATAATTAATCAATCGGCTCTGTAAAGTTAAGATATTATTTCTCTTTGTTGGAATAGTCAACAAATAGATTTAACCATTGTTGAACATGCTTTAATTTACATTTCTTCTTTCTGCATGGAAAGTAATCATCAAAACATTCTGCAGTCCTATCTTTTGAGGTATTGCATAGTTCTTTCAATAATGTTTTTCTCATAGGAAGACTGAATATGATGATTCAGTTTCAAGAATTTACATGCTTGATGAGGATACCATATATCACCGTCTACTGTTGAAACCGGGTGTTGACCATGTTCATCCACACAACATCCGATAGAAAATGTTCGGATATAACAAACATATTTCGCTCTTTTGATATGCTTATTGCAAGAATATTCTTAGTTTCAGATTCGATGGCGACCCAAAGCCATATATGTTCAGAACCAACTTTAATTTGAGTTTCATCGACTATAAATTTAGATATCTTATTTTTGCTATGGAATAATCTTTCCAGTTTGAACTTTTGCATCCAATCTCTAATTGCAGTGTGACTTGTTGTAACAAATCGAGATATTGCTTTGGATGTATGTCGTAACGAAAGACCATTAAAGTAAAGGTGTAAAGAATATACTATATCTTCGAGTTCTGTTCCTTTTTCTGGTTTGTAGTATCATGAATAAGAAACAATAATGAAATCTATATCTTTTTCCTTAACAGTTGTGTAAAGAAGGTGTATGTGCATCTGTAAACTAATACTGCTTGTTTTCAGCAATAAAATTAGTGTCATATTTTTTTGTCGTATCTTGAAAATTATAAAATTAACAAATCTAAACGAGCACAATCAATTTACATTAATGAGTAGACAGTTATTTACATAACTGTTAACTTTACAGAGCCAATCAATCTGATGAAAAGTATATTAGTTTCATAGTATATAAAAAAAACAAAAATTTTTATAAAATAATATAATTTAAAATGGATTTCTTTGAGGAAAGTTGTACGCATTTTTAAGCCTTATTATCAAGATAAAATATAAAAGAAATATTGTTATATTCTTTCTAATTGAAATATTTTCCAGGCAGTGAATATTTATTTAATGGTCTAAAATTGTCAAACTCGGGAATTTTTTTATTAACTGGACCTAATTTTTCTGGAAAATCTTCTTATTGTAATAATTTGCTCATAAATGCAATAAACGATAATAGTTTTTGTATTTATGTTAGTTCAAGCTTTACAGAAAATCAATATAACCATTTATTTTCATCTAAAACTAAATATGTTGAAAAAAATTCAAAATTAGTTAATCCCTATCTTATTCGCCAGCATAGTACCATATCTAACAATTTGAAGGATGGACAACTCTATATTACCTATTTAAAAATTAAAGAATTAATCGATTCTCATATTGGTCAATCTATTAGTTTTATAATTAATTCATTGACACATTTATTGACATATTTTGATATGACTGATGTAATAAAATTTGTCACAGACTTGAGTTTCCTCTTAAAGGAAAAAGAAATAATTGCAATATTTATACTTGATAATTCTGATGTGGATTCAGTTGTTTTATATAATAAAATCTCGCATTTATTCGATGGTATTATTGAAACTAAAATAACTCAAATCACTCAAGATTCTTTTTCTAGACATATCCGAATAAATTCTTTGATAGGCAGCAATCCAAATTCGCATTGGATTAAATTTGATATAGATGGGGAAGGTAATATTGTTTTTTTCAATCGCGAGATGCAGCTTATCTGTAATATTTGCAAGGAACCAATTAAGGAAACACCTGTATTTTATTCAGATCTTGCTTTTCATAAAGATCATTTGAATGTCTATATGAAATTAATTAGCTTTTATGGAAATTCTCAAATATCTGAAATTGGATCTTCGGGAATTCTTCATGCAACCTTTTTTTTTATTGATATCGTGGGATTATCGGATCCTTCGTTATCTGTGAAAAGACAAATTGAAAAAATTCATATTCTAAATAACTTGATTTCTTCTTGCAGTTCGTATAAAAAAGAGCGAGATAAAAAAATATTACCGACAGGGGATGGAATGGCTATTGGTTTTACATCCGATCCCAAGCTTCCGTTAGAATTAAGTATTGAATTACAAAATATGTTAAAAACTTATAATAATAAAATAGATCCTGAATCAACAGTTAAAGTACGAATTGGTATTGGATCTGGACATGTTTTTTTAGTAAACGATTTAAACAATAATCAAAATTTATGGGGCCCTGGTATAATTCTTGCCAGACGAGTAATGGATCTGGGTGATGATGGTCATATTTTATTAGAAGGTGAATTAACACATACATTGTTAATTATTGACGATAAATATAAAGAAATAATTCATTATATTGGTGATTATAGAATCAAACACAATCAAATAATTAAAGTGTATTCTTTGTATAATGATAAAATTGGTAATTCAAATAAACCATCAAAATTTCTTCATTAGTGAATATCACTTATTATTCGATACATCATAAAGTATAGGATTAAGAAATTTCTCCTTTTTCTTATCTTTGTAGAATATTTAATTATTGTTTGACTGATGATTCTTAATTGCACTTTGTGTTAATATTTACTTGGTTATAATTATAAATAGTCATCGATAAATGATTTTTATTTTTATGTATAAACTGAAATAAAAATATTCATTATGTGAATTTAATTTGATTGATGTGTGTATTGCAAATGCAAGTTTTATTTCTTTAATTCTCCTTACGTTCTTCAAATGCCCATTTGCGTTTATAGATTTCGTTTTTGAGCTTTAAACCTTTAAACATTTGAAAATATGTTTGTTTTACCTTACTTTGTTTTTCAATTTCAGTTTGTATCCATAACATGTCAAACATAGATACAAAAGAAGATATCTGAGATATGTTTTTTGAGAAAGCAGCTGATCCTATTATAATTGGAGATGATTTTTCATCAGATCCATAGCCTTTTGTTTCTATCATTGCAGACATTGCTTCATCTATTACAAATAAGACATATTGTTGTTGGAGTCGTTTTGAGAAAAAATTTGTATTAATTTCGATTTCTTTTTTTTCGTTCTTTAGTTTTTGTCTTATGATGTCTTTATTTATTTTATCATCATCATTAATATGGATTAATATTTTGACTGTTACATCTCGATTTATAGCATTTTTAATTGTTGTTAATATTCCTTCGTTATATAAATCCCAAAATGATCTAGTGTTAGGAAATAAGACTAAAACTTGATCTATGGCCGATTCTATTATCTTGCAAAGGGTTTGGAGTATCTCCTCCTTGTCTTCTATTGTTTTGTTTGAAATAATGTTTTCTACAACTTTTCGTTCTATCTCTGTAATTTTTTCCCTTGCGAAAGTGGAATGATTCCATAAATTGTCAAATAGAAATTGTTGTTCTTGTACAAAAGATTGATTATTTATGTTTAAAAGATGAATTTCAACCTGCGGAATGCCTTTAATATTCTCCTGCTCTACCATGTTATTCTCTTTTGAATTTTCGGATGCTACATAATTAAAAAAATGATGACTATCACTTATGCCTAAATATCCTAAAACATTGTCTGAATGTTTTAATTCTGAGTATTTCATAATTTTTTTACAGTAGGCCATGTTATCTTTTGTAATTTTTGTTATAAATCTTGATGTTATGCCTTTTAGTTTCAGTTTTATAATTGAATTTAATAATATAGTGTCATCTATTTGAGTAATTAGCCATCTATGATCAAAAATACAATCTAATGATTTTTTGGTATTGGATATAGTTTTTGAGATAATGTTTAAAGCATCTGTATATCCATATGCTATTTTTATGCTTTCAAAATTTTCATTTTTAAAAGTCAATAGATTGTATTGAAAAGGTATATTATGGAGATATAAAGGATTATTGTTCTTGATTTTTGAATATAGTATTTAGTGCGAAAATACAGAAAGTTTTTATTTTATAATTTTAATATCATAGTAATGCCTATTTTCCTTGATGTTCACAAAGTTCCATTTAAAGAGGAAAATCTCCGTGAGTTAGTTGGTGCACCAATGGATGAATATGGTGTTACTCATGTAAATCTATTCTATAATAAAGAAGCAGGTGTGTGTTTTTGTCTTTTAGAAGCTCCCGATACAGAAGCTGTTATCAAACATCATGATAAAGTGAATGTCGAATGCGAATGGATTACAGAGGTCACTATGGCAAAAACCGATCAGCATGTTTCTAATTTGGATACGAATAAATAGATTATTAGATTTGTATTTTGATAAAATTTATACTTTGCATTTAAGTTAGAGGGCCTTTATCATAAACAAAAATAAAAATAAAGTTGAATTGGAGAAGACGGCAAAAATCTATTTTGTTATTTTTTATGAATATGAATATTTTATTTGAAAAATGCTTTGTTGCATATTATTTTAATCGTTATTTGTTAACGTTTTGTTGATAGAATTATAACGGAAACAGTGAAAATTATATTATCATTGTCCTAACTGAAGTATAGTTTTAACTAACCGTTTTTCAAATCATGCAACAAAGCATTTGAAAAATTCCAATGAGGTTTTCTCTTGTGAAATGAAAAAAATAAAAATCACAAATTTAGCAAGAATTTTTTTGGATCTTTTTTATTGTATTTCTGTTCTAGTTCCATCGGGATGATATTGATAGACTTTTCCTTCTTCTTCATCAGCTGTTTTTTTATGATTGCCATCACAGAACGGTTGATTTTTGCTTAAACCGCACATACATATCCATTTACTAACATTTTCTACTTTTACTTCCAACGGACCTCTATCTTCTTTTTTTACAAGTCTTGCCATAATTTTTCCTAACATTGAAAATATTTAAATTTATAGTTATCTTGACATTTCAAATCTCTATGTTGAGAATTCAGTGACCTTATGCTGTTAATGATGATTTATGATTTTTTAAATATGATTGGCCTGAAACTATATCAAAATTTATCTTTTTTATTGTTTTTTGTTTACGAGAAACTTTTTTTTATATTGTTGGAACACTATAAAAGTATTATTTTTTAATACATATTTTGAATATTTCTTTGTAAATCTGGTAAGACGTTAATAAAAAAAAATTTCGATTTACTGACTCGAAACAAATCAGCGTGAAATTATTTCTAGATTATAGGTAATATGCCTATTTTCTTATTTGACAAAATGATTGCTATTGTAATCTATTTTATTGTGACTGTTGATTGCAGTACGATTGTTTTTAGCTATTTTAGTTATAATTGGTTCTTTGGTCCATATTGTAGGATCGATAATATTGATAATATTTGCTACTCCTATAAATGTCATAAATGCAATAATGGATATGAATCCTATCTTGCTAAATTTCATTGCATTTTCAATTTTATCATGTAAACTAAAAAAACATGCAATAGAGAATAGAATTACTATTATAACTGCGATAGAGACAAAAATAGAACGGTTAGGGAATTCGGTAGGCGAGAATGAAGAAATTGTTAATAAAATTAGGAATCCTCCGATTATTGTTGCATTAAGGTTAACTATGGTTTTGGTATCAAGGTTCTTACTCAATTAGTTTTTATCTCACATGGCGATATTTAACATAATATTGATAAATTAAGGCTGTTAACAAGAATTAACATAAAAAGGCTCTGTTATTAATCATAATCCAATGGTTTGTTATCTTTTCAACTGTTCTCTTTTAAGTCGTACTGGTAATATTTTTCCTGGTCTAGCTTTATATGATGGATTGCCTATACCCACTGCTATCATCGTATTTTTATTCTTTGCATGAGGCGAAAAGAAATTTGTTACTGCATCATCATAGAATGTCGATCCTGATGCACCTATTCCATAAGCATATGCTGAAAGATATATTTTTCCTGTAATGATGCCTGCTTCAAATTGGGATGCTCTGTATCCTCTATTGCCTAGTGTTTTAATAATTTTATTTAAATTGGACATCAGGAATAAAACTACACTTGCGTCGCTAAAAAGAGGTTGACCCAAACATAAATATCCCGATAAATTCCTTGATGCTTTATCTTTTATTAAATCTAGTGAGTTATTGACTCGATTATAGAAATATCCGCCTGGATCTATGCCTTCGACGTCATTGGCAATTAAATAAATATCTACTAGTGTATCTTCATCTTTTTTAAAATCCATTGGTATACATCTTGTTGAATTGTATAATATGCTTGAAAGAGTTGTAAAAGATATGGATGATCTGGCAAATTTCCGGGTTGATCCTCGCCTTAATATTGTTTCTCCTATGCTTGGAATATTTGATATTTGGTATTCATTTGGCAGAACTTGTCTTTTCAACACTCTATCTCTATGTGATTCGGGGGGGTCTTCTTCCAAATTAAGAAAATTGTGTATTTGAGAAATACCTGAATTTATCCAATCTTTTGTCTCGTTTTTACTAAAAAGCTTTGAACTTTCATGTGTTTTCCAAATAAGGGGAAATTGTATTTCTTTTCTTGATGGAGAAATAGTTTTTAGAAGAGGATATGTATATGAATTCTGTTCTTTTTTTGTACCTATTTATTTCCGAAGCAAAATCAGGATCAGATTCTATTTCTATTGATACCATAGCTATCGAAGCTTCTTTTTCTTTTTCTAGGACTAAGAGACGATCAACTTCATCATCTATGAATCCCATAGATAACCTGCTGGTAATGTTCATTGATGAGATTATAGCAAGAAAATTTGCCACTATTACACCTGAATCCCAAAACCAATGTCTGTATGAGCGTTCTTGATATTTCCATGCATTTCTCCATGCAAAAGATGTGAATATTATTGTAAGGGGGGAATTTAGTATATGTTGATTATCTGCTGCTGCTGTTGATAATGCCGATATGTATTCTCCTTTACGAATCTGTGTAAGACTAAATTCCGCAGGACAAAAATGATAGATTCCTGCTTTTAAATCAGGAGAAATATCTTTACAAACAATGTACATTTCAATTGGATATAGTGCTCCAGTGGCTGATGCTGCTCGCATATAAAAAGTGTTATTACCATGCTTAATTTCTCTTGTAATACCACCGGAGAAGAATAAAATCATGGCCAGATCTTTTAAAGTTAATTTTTTTATACTCTTAAAATCTTTAGATTTATGTGGCGCTACAGATGCTGTATTAATATTATCACTTTTGTTTGATTGTTTGTATCGAGGGAATAGTCTGCTAATTGCTAAAATTGCGTTTAGAGATGGTGTGG
>CAWISD010000005.1:0-8612 GCA_963838615.1 uncultured Nitrososphaeraceae archaeon | reverse complement strand
AAAAACATCTATCTTGAAGATAATTCTTTATTTCATTAACGAGTTTTAAAAGAAACAGGAGAGGAATATCCTCAAATCATATTGGTTATGAATTATATTTTTTATTTAAAAGATCTTATTTTGGAATTAATATCAAGCATATATGCTTTATCTTAAGAAATTTGTAAAATCTTAAAATTGGATTTGGATTTTAGTAAAAATAGAAAATTTTAGGTTACCTTTCATCAATTTTATTTTTTTTAATGGAAATGGTTAAATTATGCTATCAATTTTTTATAATAAAATGCCTTGGTAGCTCAGCCTGGGTAGAGCGTTGCCTTGGTAAGGCAAAGGTCGCGGGTCCAAATCCCGCTCAAGGCTTTTCCTTTCAAAAAGAAATTCTGATATTGGATAAACACTACAGTAGTAAATCTTGGAAAAGAAAAATATGGCTATCATTATACAACCATTATCAAAAAACAATCCATAGAACAAACTACAAGGACAGGCGAATATTTGGATTGGTTTAAAAAATAAGTTTCTAATTTCCACTTGTATTCTTCTATTAACACAACCTATGCTTTGCCTGGCTTTTATTTGACCCGGATCAAAATAACATCTGCAGAGAATAGGAAAAATAAAAATATAAAATTATTTCTACCACTTAAAAAATATTCAAAAGAACAAATAGGTTGAGAACATCTTAAAAGATTGAAAAATAGAGTGGAATAAAACATGATTATCCTTTATAGAAAGTAATCATTAAATCTAAGTTCTATTCTTAATGTGTTTTATTGTCATATAAATAATAGTTTCCTCAAAAGAGAATCTGACATAGATTTTTGAATTCAAATACTTGGGATGATGGATATCATTTACGACCATGTGTTAAAACCATATATTGTGCTATATTCAGAGTTCTTTTTCTTTTTCTTATTTAGTATATCCTAAGCTATATAGAAATCATAAATCTATGGATTTTTCTGTAACTTTAGGGGGCCAGAAAAGAGACATTATTATTTGTTTATAATGCTTTGGAGAATTGATATATAAAATATTTATATTAATTAAGTCTGACTGATAAATAATCAAAAAACAATAGTAACTATAGAAAAATATCGTTCATAGAGTCTGAATTATCAATTAAAAACATCATTTATCTCTAATATTTTTTTTAAAAATCTATGTCTATTATAATCATTTAACAATATTTTAGATAGATGTTTAGTTATATCAGTAACGCTTATAACGCCAATAATTCTATTATCTGCCTCTAATACAGGAAGCCTTTTAATCTTATTTGATACCATAACTCTTGAAGCAGTGTCAACAGAATCATAAGCCATTATTGTAATTAATGGAGAAGACATAATATCTTCTATTAAAACATCTTTAGCATTCAAATTATCTAAACAAACTCGTTCAACCAAGTCTCTCTCAGTAACAATTCCTAATGGTCGATTTTCTTTATCAATAACAATGATAGAACTTATTCTTTTCGTCGTTATAATTGATGCAGCATCTATTGCAGTTTTATTGGAAAATGCGGAAATAGTATATGGTTCCCGAAAAGACATTATCTCGCTTACACTACTCATTAATATTTTAACTAGTAATAATTTTGTAAATACACATATAAAAATATATAAACTAAATATGGATGCTGTTAGCTTTGGATTTATCAACTTATTGTTATACAAATTAATAAATAATTTAATCCAATTTTTAATAAGCAGCAATTTATATGGAAGTAATAGTCAAAGCATTCTCAGTTCTATCCTTTATATGCTAAATAGTTCTTTCAATACTGCTTTTTTCATACTTATATACAAAAAACGGATTTGATTGTTTATCTTTAGAAATTTACGGGCTTTGGGTACCAGATACCACCGTCTATTGAAACAGTTTGTTTACCATACTTTCCTGCACTGTTAGCCCGGAAACATCTGCAACAAACCTATTTCGTCCTTTGATATGCACATTTGAATGAATTTCTCTATCTTTTGGCTCAATAGCCACCCAAGACCAAATATATTTAGATCCGGATTTTATGATAGTTTCATCTTTTATATAAAATAATATTCCGAACCTTTCTTTTTCTTTTTGATAGCATTTTTGAGATTCTTATTTTTGTATCAAATTCCAAATGGAAACAAGATGACTTATCTTTACTATTTGTAAAAAAGATAATCTCTTGCAGTATTTTCAAGTGATGAAAATGGAGAATACAATTATAATCTATATCCAATATATTCTAAGGCCCTACTAACTTAAGGAAAAACCTATAGCTTGAAAATGACCATTTTATTTACGAGCTCCAGAAATAGAACGCCTTCACAAATTATAGGTTATGATATACTTGTACTTTTTAGGTTTATCATTTAGGAATGCTGCGAAAGCATTATCATTTTTACTTTTAGTCAAAATAAGTCATCTTGTTTCCATTTGGAACTGGATTCAAAAGTCAAACCAAATAAATATCGCAAGAATAAGAAAATCCTTGAATATCCTTGTATACAAAAAGATGAAACTGCGATAAAGGCAGGTTCTTCTGAATTAATATGGCTTTGATGGATTGTTATTATCAAACCAATAGATTAAGAAATCCTTTCATTTGACATATCAAAAGAGCGAAACATGTTTGTAGTTGCAGAACGTGTTCTTTCTAATGTTATAAAAGAGTATGGAAAACACCCTGTCTCAACAGACGGTGGTGCTTGGTATCCACCACAAGCATGCAGATTTTTAAAACTTGTTTACCATCTTCATTCTTTTGTATGGATGAAAAAAGCATTATTGAAAGAACTATTTAACATGTAAAGGATAGAACTGAAGAATGCTTTGATGACTATTTTCCTTGCTGAAAAAAGAACAAATGTAAATTAAAACATGTAAAACAATGGTTTAAGCTTTTGTTGATCAACATAATAAAGAAATATTATCTTAATGTTAATAGAGACGTTAGAACATCCTAAACTTTTTAATCGAATAATTGAAATATTATTAGGTCATAAAGAATTATAAAAACAGATTTTTAAAAATAATAAAAAAGAAAGAATAAAGTTTTTAAAAATTATTGCAATCTATCCCTTATTTACTATACAACAGGCTTTGACCTTCGATTAATGCATTCAGATGAAAAATAATACTACAGTAATCATTTAATATCTTTTAATTTACCCCTTACGATCTATTGCTTTAAATAATTTGAAACAGTTTTTAAAATCTCTTCTTTAGCAGATCGTCATTTTTATAGATTAAATATAGCAACTATTTAATAAAAAAAATAAATTATTCAGAGTGTAAAAAATTGATAATAGAAATCAATAACTGCTTTCACTCCAAGGAAATATTTTAATACGTCTAATAATTCTATCCCTAGAAGACAAACATTTATTTTTAGATAGATTTAAATAAATTAAACATATTTACGAATAAAGAAAAGTTTTGGATATGATATGGATTACTTTAAATCAAGTAATTTCAAGATTAAATTTTATGCAAATTACATCCATCTGTATTGAGAAATATAAAAAATTGTATTTACAATCAAATGATCAAATATATTGCTTGCTGCTTTTGGTATCCTAGAGGTTCTTGACATCAGATAAAAAATGTGGCAAGGTAGCAAGTCGCCAATGTATTAAAATATGATTATTTGCATAAATAAAATTAAAAATAAATAAAGATTAATGTAGATAGATTTAAACAAATAATTTACCTTGACTTGTCCAAAGTGTTGCATGTGTGACAGTCCTGCAATATGGGAATATTCGTGCCTTACATGTAAAAGAGAATATTGTTCTGAAGAGTGCAAAAGGATAGAACATAAAGAAATTGGAAAGAAAAGTTTTTGTGCGCATACAGATACTTTAGATAAGCAGACATTTTCTAATTATGAATATAGACAATATAAAAGGTAAAAAATAAAACATCATTTTATTTATCTATTTGCAAATAATGTTACCCATGGTCGGTATTTTTTTGATCTTTAAAATATTTCTTTAAGGTCCTTTTTCCGCATATTTAGAAAAACCAATAGTATCAACCCTTGTTTTTATTGCATTAAAATTGCCTGTTCCTATCCTCGTTTTTTAAGGCAGGTTAAATGCCATTTACTTGTACATAAAAATTATAATTTAAATCAAGTAATAAAGATAATAAAGATAGTAAGAGAGGGGTTATAGGCTCTGCAGACAAAGAAACAAGAGAAAAAGTGGCAAAAAAAGGTGGGGAATCATATCATTGCAGTTAAAGGAATCAAGTAATATTTAATTTGGATATTAAAAAAGAGCACAATTTCAAGTTGTGATAACAATTTCTTTAGTTTTTATTTCATCATAATAATCAATTTTTTTAATTTTTAATCTCGATTATCAATAAAAATATAAATTATAGATTATATTCCTTGATGAGGTAAATATGTATGGTAAATTACATCATTTTTTTGGATAGTATAGATAATCATAATTATTTTATGAAAGTTAATGTGATATAGAATAATATGCTATACTATTCTAACACACAGGAAACAACTATAATAACAAATTCGATTTGAGTATATTATTAAATTAAACAACATTTAATTGACAAATCAATAAAATTTGTAAATTTTAACTATCTATACCATTTTTATTTTATTTTAGGACAGTAAATCTTTTTTACCCTTTTCTATGTCTTGAGTATTATCATCACTACATATTAAAATAATATTCTATATTTCAAAAGTAATAGTATTGGTAAAACTTGCTTTAAAACACACAAAAATTCATCACCATGATACTATAATTTCAAATAAAGTATACATAGAGAAATATAGACATGTCGTTAAATAATGCACCAAAAGGATGGAAATTAATTTCTACAGAAAAGGTATACTCGGACTACCTCATAAACCTATACGAAGATACTCTTGATTTAAACGGCAAAGAAAAAATATACATAAGAGGGATTAGAAAAGACTATTCAACAATAGTTCCTTTTATTTCAAATGATGAAATCCTTGTAATCAAAAGCTATCGACATATAGTAGATTCTATTCAGATTGAAGTGCCGTCAGGTTATATAGACGAAGGGGAATCTCCAAAACAAGCAGCAATAAGAGAACTAGAAGAAGAAACAGGTTATGATGCCAAAGAAATTATTTCATTAGGCACATATACTCTGGATTATACCATGTTTGAACAAAAAGGAAATCTTTTCATCGCATATGGTTTAATGAAGAAAAAAGAGCAGTCTTTAGGGATAATGGAAAAAATAGATGTCAAAATAATGAAAATAAAAGAAATTAAGCAATTACTCTCAGAAGGAAAGATATCAAATGCAGCATCAATTGTTGCTTTTTATAAGGCTATAGATTTTCATAAAGACAAAGTTGGCTAACAAACAACCCTATTTATTCTTTGAACTTTTATTTGAATATTGTAATTTAATTTAAATAATATTATTTGATAGTTACCAAAATTCGAACTAAAACAACACAATTGAGCTGGCAGATATCGCCCATATTTTTAACACATCTTTTGAATAATAATCAAAAATTACAAACGAATATTGTAACTGATTTTAAATATGTTTATCAAATTATTCCAATACTATAATAAGATTCTTGGAAACATAAGGAAATCTCAAAGTCAAGTATATCTAGAGTATAAAAACATCAAAAGAATGATGATATAATTCTAGATAATTAAAATACCAATTGTAATGGCAAATTAGATTGAGAAAAACTTTTGAATGCTAAAAATTACTTTTTACTCATTAGTCCATATAAAAGGGGAAGGTATTTTCTCAAATCTAAAGTAAGTACAATAAAAATTCATAGGATATTTGAAATAATCATAAGTATTTATAATAACAAATCACCAAGTTTAAAATAAATAAAAAGTAATTTATAATATTAATTTTAATTTATTTCCTTCAGGTCTTGTCAAATAATTTACAAAAATTCAATATGTTCGTTAAAAGAGGGTGTCATCAAGTCAAATAGAATAGTTTTTCTTACTGGATCTGGAATTTCTAAAGAAAGTGGAATTCCCACTTTAAGAGGAAAAGACAGACTATGGAAAAAACATGATCCATCAAAACTGGCTTCTTTTTCAGAGTTTATGGAAAATCCCACATTAGTTTGGGAATTCTATCGTTACAGACAAGATTTGATTAGTAAATGTCATCCTAATCCAGCTCATTTAGCAATTTCAATAATTCAACAAGAAAAAGACAGTTGGATTTTAACTCAGGATGTTGATAATCTTCATAACGTGCATATAATGAGAATATAATAGAATTGCATGGAAACATCTTTAGAACAACATGCATAATCTGTGGTTATAACGATGATGATGATTTAAATGAAATAAGGCGATACTACCACCACCACGATGTTGTGAATGTAAAATATTCTCAAGCCAGGTGTTGTATTATTTGAAGAACCCCTTCCCCAAAAAGATTGGATGAAAGCAATAGAAATGCATCATCTTGTGACATTATGTTTATAACAGGTACAACATTGAACGTTTCTCCTGTTAATATCTTACCATCTTATACCAAGAATAACAATGCAATTATCATAGAAATAAATCCCGAATCTACATGGTTGAGCAAATTTGTGGATTTTTCGCTAAAAGGTTCAGCATCAGACATTTTGCCAAAAATATCGACTTTATTAAAATGATACAAGTATTAGATATCAGATTGGTTGCAGGTATTATAGAGTTAATTTTCCTTATGAAAAAATAATCTCCCCAACAGATTCTTTTGCTTTTGTTTAAATAAATAATATCCATTTTAAAATCCATTAAAAGAGCAAATATAGTCTTGAATCAATATCTTTGTTAAAATTGAAATCTTTTAAATTTATTTCCAAATTAATTTTTAGAATAAAGATAATCCAAAAAAACGATTTATGCGTTCTCCGAAATGTTTTTTTAGCAGTTTGTACACCATGTCTTTATTTTTCCATGTTATTTTTTTACTATCGTCAACTGAACATATAAAGAGTGACTCGGAGTCACTCAATTCTTCCTAAGGGTATTTTTGTAGAACTAGACAGATTCTCAAGGCTGGCCGACTTTTTTCCAATAGGTTACCCAGTCAGTAGCAATTTCATGCTGGGCTTCAGACAAGTTCATTTGGTCACTGCATACTGCATTATGAAGATAATTTTCAAATCTATCCTTTACATGAAAATTATATTGACCATATCCGGGTTCGGGCCAAAGATTTGCAACACCGCTTGGATTTCCCCCTATTTCAAGGGGCACCAAATGATCAAGCTCATAATTCGATCGAGAATCGGTAAAACCATACGAATGCATAAGATGTATTTTTAATGGAGCAGTATAACTTACAGGAGGCCTTATCGTTTTAGTGAATCCAGAAACACAAATTGTATTTTTGATGTTGTCCTGTGTTACAGAGGGATTTATCATCCCAGGTGTACATTTTGGGTCCGGTAGATCTCCATTTACAACATGGCACCCAATAGGTATCGTTGAACTTGATGATGATGATGATTGTAATGGAGCAGTAATTGATGTATTATTTGAATTTTGGAGAGTTTGAGTTGATTGTTGCGGAGCCGTTTGTTGGTGCTGCGGAGGTTTGTGAAACAACCCCCCAAATAATTTGTGGAGGTCTGACTGAAAAGGAAATGCAGTTACATTCTGAAAATAAGGCATTGTAACAGTAAATGCAATTGATATCAACATTATTCCCCCGGCTGAGAGAATTATCGTTTTTGTATTCCTATCAAACATTTTTTTCAATTATATAGTCTTTACTTTTTTTATATAATTTATTGGTTTAAAAGTCATGTTATCATCACAAATATAATGTACGATTTTAATCAATTGTTTTGATTTTTTAACATCTACAAAATAAACATTTATTTATTTTTTACAAAAAATTTGGGTTACTTACAGTACTGTAAATTCGAAAATCAAGAACATAATTAAAAAGAGGAAAATTTCTCAAGCGAGTAAATATTCATCACATATGAAATATATAAAAAGATAACAATATCCATTACCAGAGAAAAACATTTGTACAAATATTATAAAAATAAAAAGAAAGAATATAGCAAATGCATGTTCTTGGTTCTGTAAATTCCCTATCTTCGCTTTTGTGTGTGTTTTTTATATATCTTCAATGCCTATCGTTCTAATATATATTATAATTAATCAACAGTTATTCCAAATAAAATAGCAAATTTGTCTGCCACTGGTTCAGGCAAAAACTCTAAAATCATCTTGGCTGCATTTTCTTTTGTCATAGTATTTACAATTTTTTCTATAACTTCTTTATTCCATATAGAAGCTCTATCATCTAAATCATAGTTAATCTTCTTCAAGGCGTCTTCAACTACAACTGCTTCTTTTTCTTCAACAGGAAGTAGATAATATTCCATATCACTTATAAAGTGGTCACATTATTATAATGGCTCTGTTAACAGTTATGTAAATAACTGGCTACTCATTAATGTAAATTGATTGTGCTCGTTTAGATTTGTTAATTTTATAATTTTCAAGATACGACAAAAAAATATGACACTAAGTTTATTGCTGAAAACAAGCAGTATTAGTTTACAGATGCACATACCACCTTCTTTACATCCATGAAAAATCTTGTTGTAT
>CAWISD010000004.1:0-4462 GCA_963838615.1 uncultured Nitrososphaeraceae archaeon | reverse complement strand
TCTATACAAACTCTTTGTTGATCATTAAAATAAAGAAATAAATTCTTTTAAATAGCGCTCATTATCCATTATTTTCAATATATCTCTTGCATAATTAAAAACAATCTAACACTTCCAGTAGGATTCTGTATCTGTTTCTATTTCAATGATTTAATGTTTTATAGTTTATTAGTGCTTTGTTGCATGATTCCTAATTTCCAAATACATTTAGTGAACATCTAACCAACAAATTATATGAACTGGCCTGTCTACAACCAATCTTTAGTTAGAAGAGGCGAAATCTTGCTAGGCTTTGATGTCATTAATAACTGGGATACCGAATTAAAAGAGATGAACAAAGATAAAATCGGTGAACCATTTCATTATCCTAATACTTTTCTTCTTTTACTTGGATATGCCAAAGTATACTTTCATTTGCCATATAGACAAACTAAAGAAGGTATTGCACAAGGCCATGCTAAAGGAAAAGTACCTTCCATTCCAGATTATACTACAATAAGCACGAAGAATAAACAGGTTGGATATAAAAATAAAAGAAGATAACAAAAGCAAGGAATTTGAAGATGAGTATATCATCATTGCAATAGATAGTACCGGTATCAAGGTTACCAATAGAGGTCTCAGTGGATGCAAGATAAATGGAATGTGAAAAATGAAAGGATATTTGAAAATACATGTATGCTAGTTAACGTCAAGACCAAGAAAATTCTTTCCATGAAAGTAACTGATGAGCATGTTCATGATAGTAAAGCATTACCAGAATTGGTTGATGATATTATAAAATCAGATAGAAAATTAACAATAGGCAAACTATTTGCTGATGTGGTGCTTATGAAGGTAATGAGATTTTTAGATATCTGGAAGACAATGGAATCCTACCATGTATTAAAGTAAGAAAGAATGCTAGAGTTAGATGGAAAAAAGGGAAATATCCTTAGAAATCTATCAGTGTTGGCACAAAGAAATGATTTACAAAAGTGGAAAGATAGCGTAAGCTATGGACAAAGATGGATTGTTGAAACCGTATTCTCATCTATAAAAAGAATGTTTGGTAGAGAATATGTATATTCGGTTAGACTGAAAAATATGATACAGGAAATGATGTTGAAAGCATCATTGTATAATAAGATGATATTTATTTAAACAAATTCAGATAGTAAAATCAAAGATTATAGGAATTATGCAACAAAGCATTTTTTATTTTTCTTCCTCAGAATAATCCTGTGTTTTCTTTTCTTTTTGCATGTTAAGTGCGATGATAATTGATCTGGATAATCTTTTTCTACGCTAAGATATCCTAGATCAACTACGGTAACAACTTGTTTTGGATTGATAGGATGATTCTCCTTATAAACATCATAATTATGTCTTTTTCCTTTCTTATATCCTATTTTATGAATAATATAAACCAACGATTGTTAACCATAAGCTGATTCTTGACAATAGTATGTCTTTTCTTCTTGCCTGAGTAGAAACATCTTTCTTCTTTTCTTATCAACAGGTCTTGGTATCTGTTGTTCTGTACAATCTATAAAAGCAAGAAATCCTGGAAAATATTGTTCGACTTCCTCGGGTTTGAAGCCTCTTTATTTTGTTATATGTTTTCTGTGGAATTGGTAAACATTGTCTTATCAAACTTTCAATCTTTTGAATATCTCTGTAGATGTTACTCTGATCAAGGTCAAAGAGAAAGCCAGCTAATGTATAAGTTATGTAAAGACGATAATACACTAAAAGCATAAGAAATCTATTCTCTTACATTCAGTTTGAAAGGTCTTCCTGCACCCATTTCTCTTTTTCCGTTTTTTCTTTTAGATAAACGTTTTATCTCGTATTTATCATATCTTTTTGCTATTTCTTTATCGTAAATATTATCAAATTCTTGGACTGTAAGGCCGGTGAATGATTTGAAAAGCAATGGTTTTTTGGATAACTCTCTATGAAAGCAAAGAGAGAACAGGTTAATGAGGAACTAGTAATCATAAATCTGTTTGCATCTAATTATGCAAGTGGTCTAATATATATTAAAATAGAATATACTTTCTAACTATAATAGTAGAAGTATTTATCTAAATCAATTTAAGAAATTATCTGTTAAAAAATTATATAAATGACTAAGGGGTTTTTATTTCACAGTATCATATTAATTACTATAGCAATTTTGATTTTCCATTTTGAAGATTTTCCTAATATTAATGCATCAAAACCCCATAATAACAAAGATAACTCTACAGATTCAACATTACCTCTACCTTTTAATTCGCATATTGCAGATCAATCTATTCATGAAAAAAAATATTCTAGTGGCATTATCCCCTTTCCTTGACTTTAAATAAATTTTAAGTAGGTGACCGCTGTTATTTTATATAGGATATGTTTGTTATAGAAATTATTCGTTTTCCATTTTTATCTAATCTATAACATCATTTTCATATAAATCTCGCTTCTAAATATTAATTTTTACTGTAGAATAGTAATGCATAAAATTATCGTGACACAGATAATGCTTTATCTGTTTTACCATTAATAACAGAAATGGTGTTATCATTGAAGTTAGCCACATAAGTCATGTTAATTTGTGAATCGGCAGAAACTGCATCGGGGGTCATTGCCTACTTTGATAGTATTTACAACGCTATTTGTTTTACCATTAATAACAGAAATGGTGTTATCATTGAAGTTAGCCACATAAGTGATGTTAGTTAATGGATTAATAAGTAAAGTGTCAAAGTTTATGTCGTTATTTTTTTTATGAAATATTGATTATCTATACATAATGACGAGCAATTTAGAAGAAAATATAAACACATTATCTATGACACTTGACTTAGATCTATCTGATGGTTGATCGCATATAATTAGTAAGTTTTGCTGTTGGAAATTATTATGATACTCCTAATTAGTAAAAAGTATTATGGTTGCAATGGAAATTATTGTTAACATTGAAATGTGTACTTTTTTGACCTTCGTTTTTTCCGCTTTCAGCCCCAATTCGATATTAAAGTTTGATTTATTATTAAATAATATTACTAAAGTTAGCAACGAGGTAGATGGGTATTGCATTAAGATGGTTTTTGATGCATACCTGGAATGTTTATAAAACAAGATTTGAAAAATTAATTTAATCTTCAAATTTTGATTAATCAAAATTAACCTAGTAATATATTATATAATCTTTTGTTATGATACTGGGTCTATCTAATTGGGTTATGTGATAAAAAGGATTGATATGATTTTTCCATCTAAAAATTATTCGTATCATTCGACAAATCTTTTTTATTTTTATGGATTTGCTATCGAGATATTAGCATGAATACGAGAGGGAATTTTTATTAAATAAATTGTGATTACATAAATATTAAAAAGCAATTTCTTTCTTAAAGCCATTGTATATTTCATCTATTATTGACTGCTTAAGATGTATTAAATGACAATGTGGCGTTTTATCATCAGAATTGTTATAAACCGAAATTTTTCCTCGTGATCTTTTATAATATTATTTGAAGCAAACAAACTCAATGTATCCTTCCAAAGCAGAAAAGTTTTTTTTATATATCTTTGAAAGAAATGTAGTAGTCCTAAAAAATTTATGCTGATTAAAAAAATATTTATTGTTTTCTAATTTGTTCTATCCTATCATATTTTAATCTCTTTTCCCTTTGGTTTGATATTTTTCTTTTTATCAAAGGTCACTTCCAGTATTCCGTTGTTGTATGTAGACCTGGCAGTTTCGATATCTGCATCTTTTGGTATTTCGATATTTTTATGGTATTTTCTTTGAGGATTATCTGCTATGACCTCAACTTCTCCATCAAAAGCATTTATTTTTATATCTTCTTTTTATCCTGGCATTTCAATTACCACTTTAACTTCATTATCTGTTGAATTTACATCTGCTAATGGATTCTCTCCTCTGCAGTTACCTGTGTTGGTTTACTTGCATCATCGATATCCCTGAGAATCCCCCGCTACCTCTGCTACTGCTATTTCCTAGTGATTTAACATTGCCAAACTACCTTACATGTGGTTTGCCATCAGGTTCCACCGTCATTGAATATCCATATACTATTGGTCCCACTTCTCTAACTTTGTCTCCTTTGGATGTTTGGTGTGATCTCTTACCATCTCTTTTGGTACATTTGATGAAATATCGTTAGATGCATTGAACATTCTTGACATCTCCTCTTATATATCTTCAAATTCTCTAAACATATCGCGGGTATCAAACAATCCCTCCCACCTTCGTCTGTTATTTTATACCTCTACTATCAAAACTAGGATCTGTTAACAGTTATGACGACATGAAAATCTTGTAGTATCTTCTGCTTTGTTGCATGATTATTTTATTCGTTGTTTGTTAGTGTTTTGTTGATAGAGTTATAACGAAATAGTCAAAATCCAATTGATATTCTCATACACAAATCACATTTTTAACTGATTTTCGAATCATGCAACAAAGCAG
>CAWISD010000003.1:0-14478 GCA_963838615.1 uncultured Nitrososphaeraceae archaeon | reverse complement strand
GATTTGCTTCTAGTAGTTCACAATTATAATTGCGGACACTGTTAACTTTATACGCCATTTCTTTATTGGGATAATCAATGATTATCTCAAACCACTTGATTACATGCTTTAATTTACACTTAATCTTCGTACATGGGAAGTAATCATCAAAACCTTCGATTCTATATTTGATAGATTGCATTGTCGTCTTTTCAATAAACTTTTCTCATAAGAGATGGATATGATGCTCTAATTCCAAAAATTTACATGCTTGTGGATACCAATTACCACCATCTCTGTTGAAACCGGAAATTCTCTATACTCTTCTACTATATCCGACAAAAAACGTTCTGCAAAACATATTTCGCTCTTTTGAGATGCTGATTGAAAGGATTTCTTTATCTTTTGGTTCGATAGCGACTCAAAGCCATATCCATTCAGAACCAACTATTACTACGGTTTCACCAATGAAATATTCATCGACATTCTTTTTCTTCTTTGACATTTTCTTTGGTTTGTATTTTTGCATCCAGTAGGAAATAGGACAAGCTCAAAGAAATGGCGAACTTCAAATTATAAAAACAAAAATCATTATAAACAGCCCCGCAGTTATGCAAAAGTAATTTTTATACCCGAGTAAACATAAAGATTAGTAATTAAAAGATTGTTTGATTTTTGAGGTCAGATTGTATTGTATTATTTTCTTTTACTCTTTTGATGTTTACTTATCGTCATTTTCATTAGGTGTAAGATATGTTCAATACTGTGCTAATATCTTTTTAGATTATAATAAAAATAAAACATAAAGGTAAAAATAGAACTCAAAAACTTTCCTTTATGTTGCTCTCCTTGATATGATGATAGTTTTGACTTATATCATATCCGAGATTATCCATAGTCCGTGTTATAAAGCCATTATCATGCAGATACTTTATCCATTTATCGAACAAATCAATAGCGGTATATGCATCTATATTTTTACAGTTAATTTTAGAACTATTTAAAATATTGTTATATATGAATATGGGAATAGCATTTATAATTCCATTTTTGTTACGAGGTATTTTACTGTCAATGTATGCGATGAATTACTGTAACATACCAAAGCGATCAATGAGGACAACAATAAAAATATAAAGAACATGATGAAAGGCTCTGGAAAGTTAAGAATTTGGAAAATATTTTTAAATAAATAAATATGGTTTTGTAGCCTATTATACAAATAATTTTGACAAAATACACGTAGTTTTGTCTTAACTTTATAGATCTCAGGAAGGTATTAACTGTAAATCAATAGGGTAACCGTATTCAATCAATCTTGAGAAATATAATTGTTGATTTTTCTTAACTTAACAGTTGTATAAAGAAGGTTGTATGTGCATCTGTAAACTAATACTGCTTGTTTTCAGCAATAAAATTAGTGTCATATTTTTTGTCGTATCCTGAAAATTATAAAAATTAACAAATCTAAACAAGCACAATCAATTTACATTAGTGAGTAGCCAGTTATTTGTATAATTCTTAACTGAACCTAATGATGCATATTTTCTCTGAATTACCCTTTATTTAATAATCAGTTATTACAATATACTAAATTACATGATAATTTGTTATTGATAATTAGAAAGGATTTATTATTGAAATATATAGATATTTAAATGAGATAAAATATTTGACCGAGACTCTTTCATATGATATTATTATTGTTGGTTCTGGGCTTGCAGGATTACGTGCTGCTATATCTGCTGCATCAAAAAATAAAAATCTGAAAATTGCAGTAATTTCAAAAGTCCAAGTGATGCGTTCTCATTCAGTATCTGCAGAAGGAGGCACTGCTGCTGTTCTTTATGAAAATGAGGGTGATAATTTGGAATCCCATATTTATGACACTATTAAAGGAAGTGACTTTTTGGCAGACCAAGATGTTGCAGAACTGCTGGTTAAAAAGATTCCTTATGAAATCATTCAATTGGATCGCTGGGGAATGCCTTGGTCAAGAAAAGAAAATGGTAGAATTGATCAAAGAAAATTTGGAGGTTATTCATTTCCTAGAGCAACTTATGCTCAAGATAAAGTTGGGTTTTATGAAATGCAAACTTTATATGATACCTGTCTTAAATATGAAAATATCATCTTCTTTAATGAATGGTTTTGTACTTCAATACTTCGTAATGGCAATACTTTTCAAGGTTTTACTTGTATAGAAATTAAAAATGGTCATTTTGTAAATATGGTTGCCCCTTCTGGAATAATATTGTACTGGAGGCGCAGGAAGAATTTATAGCTTTTCTACTTATGCTTATTCTTCTACTCCTGATGGATTGGATATGGCTTACAGAGCTGGATTAGCTTTAAAAGATATGGAGTTTGTTCAATTTCATCCTACTGGAATTATACCATCGGGAATTTTGATTACTGAAGGAGCAAGAGGAGAAGGCGGATATCTTATTAATTCTAAAGGAGATCGATTTATGATAAATTATGCTCATGGATAAATTGGAGCTGGCTTCCAGAGATGTAGTATCTCGTGCTATGATTACTGAAATTCAAGCCGGTAGAGGGTTTAAACACGCTTCAGGAGTTGATTGTCTTAAATTAGATTTGACGCATCTTGGAGGAGAAAAAATTAAAGAAAAATTAGCAGGAATTAGAGAAATCGGTATAAAGTTTTCTGGTGTTGATGTGATAAACGAACCTATTGAAGTTAGACCTGTTTGTCATTACATGATGGGTGGAATTCATTCAAATATAGATGGCGCTACAGAATTAAATGGTCTGTGGGTTGCAGGAGAAGCTGCTTGTAATAGCTTACATGGAGCTAATAGACTAGGTGCAAATTCAACTTCAGAATGTTTAGTTTGGGGTGCCATTACTGGTGAATTAGCTGCAAATTATTCAATTAAATATAAAAATAATTCCATTAATATTGATAATCAACAAATTTCCATAGAGGAAAAAAGAATATTTGATGGAATATTTAGAGGACGAGGTGATGTAAATCCATACGAAATTAGAAAAGAACTTACAGATACAATGGATGAAAAAGCATATGTTTATAGAACTGAATCTTGACTTGTCGAAGGATTAAAAAAAATACGTCAACTCAAATCTTTGTCTTGGAAACACGTTGACGATCAAGCCAAAGAATACAATACTAATTTTCTTAATGTGATGGAAATTGATTCTATGCTAAGGGTCGCTGAAGTTGTATTAATAGGTGCTTTAAATAGACGTGAATCTAGAGGAGCTCACTCCAGAATAGATTATAAAGAACGTGATGATAATAACTTTTTAAAACATACACTTGCATATTACAATGATGATGGTGAACCTAAAATGAGTTGGCATCCAGTTACCTTTACTCGTTATGCACCTGCGGAGAGACGATATTAGATGACTAATGTTCCTCATAATAAAGATCTTGCAACGTCTACATTCTGGACGTGAAGGTATAAGAGGCTGGCTTAATCCAACACGATATGGTTGGGAAAGAGTATCTTATTGGCTGCAACGTTTAACTGGTTTAGGACTATTGATTTATTTTATTGGACATGTATATGAAACTAGCTCACTAACAAATGGTATTAATGCATGGAATAGCATGTTACAATTAACTCAAACACTTGGTGGTCATCTTTTTCTGTTGTTTGTTATAGGCGCAAGTACTTTTCACACTGTTAATGGTATACGCCTTATTTTTACAGAATCAGGTAAAGGTTTAGGAAAACCTGGGAGACCAGATTATCCATATCATGCTACATCTTTAAATTATAAACAAAAATCAGGCATCTGGGTTGCCATATTACTAGCATGTATTGCAATGTTATATGGTGGAATGGTTCTATTTGGCGAAGGTGGATAAAGGTAAAGGTAAAGGAGTAGATGGTATAAATGTACATATATGTTATTAATTTGAAAAATTCCTAGTAGGGAGTGAATTTTAATATGGCGTTATTAAGATTACGCGAAAGTCAAATAATGAAAATCCACTATTTGACTGGAATTGTGGCTTTATTTGCTGTGGCTGTTCATATTTTATTTAGGCTTATTATGCCATTTGGTCAAAGCTTATTATATCAAAATGTAATATCTAATTATCATAATATATTTTATGCTCTGCTTTTAGAATCCATTTTAGTTCTGATATCTATTCATGGTTTCAATGGATTGAGGATTATTTTAATAGAACTTAAGCAATCTCCTAGATGGGAATCCACAATAACTATATTGGTGTTAATATCGATGATTGGTATAATAGCCTATGGTACAAGAACAATTGTTATTGCAAGTGGATTATGATATGATAAATAAAAGTTATTTGCATAAATTAATGGACTTTATCTTGTATTGAATAAGATATATTTAGGTGTATATGAATGAGTGAGTGAAGAAAATAAAAAGGTTATTTTAAAAATATATCGAACTAATTATAACAAAAATGAATCTTCATATTATGATGAATTTGAAGTTCCTGTTAACCGTTGGACCACTGTTTTAGATGCTTTACTGCATGTAAAAAGTTATTCTGATAGTAGTGTAGGAATTCGTTATTCTTGCAGAATGGCTTCTTGCGGATCTTGTGGTATGAAAATAAATGGTAGGCCTAGTTTAGCTTGCTATACAAAAATATCTGAATTAAATAAAGATGTCATAGTTTGCGAACCTTTATCTAATTTTCCTAGAATAAGGGATTTAGTTACTGATTTTTCTCAATTCTTTGACCATCATAAAAAAATAGAACCTTTTATTCATAATGATAATGTTCCGCTTGATATTAAAGATAAAGATGATCTTGTTGAATTTGAACAAACTCCAAAAGAAGTTGATGATTATCTCCAATTTTCATATTGTATAAAATGTGGTCTATGTTATTCTGCATGCCCTACAGTGGCAACGGATCCTAGTTTTCCTGGACCTCAAGCTTTATCCCAAGCTTATAGATATGTTGCAGATAATAGGGACAATGATAAATCAACTAGATTTAATATACTTGATGAAAGACATGGAATTTGGAGATGCCATTTTGCAGGATCATGTAGTGTTGTATGTCCAAAGGGTGTTGATCCAGCATTAGGTATACAACTTCTTAAAGGTCATATGATGGGATTTTCAAAAAATGATAAAAAGGTTGCGAATTTAAGAGCAAAAAATAAAGAATAATAATTCATATATTTTTTAATTAAAGTTCGTTTGCCTCTGTAAACTTGAGGCATTATTGTCTCGTTGTAATACTCTGTTGCAAACAAATTCAACTATTGTTTTCTTGGTGGTTTGGTTACATTTCTTTTTTCTGTTACATTGAGAAATCCTTATCGAATCTTCCGTTCGGTCTGTAATATCTGCATTATTCTTTCACCTATGTTTTGCTTATTCTTATATATACAAAATATGGGTAATGATGATTCATTTTCAGGCCTGTAACCCTGTAGTTGTATTTATATCCGCCATCATAAGTCGATAGTGAATATTTCTTTGTTTTCTTCCAAGTTGTATAATCATTATTTTTAATTTTAATTTCTATCGAATAATTTTAAATTGTTTTAAAGTATTAATTATTATTATAGTTAATTTTTATTTTTCATTAATTTAATAGAATTGAATATCTTATTAGAATCTGGCTAGATGAAGATGTTGTGGATGTATCTGTTGTGTGTTGATGATGATGTTGTTGATGATTGGGGGGGTTTGCTTTCATTAACTTGCTTGTTTATTGCTTCTGCCATGAAATGGTTGCTTACATTCACTTTTACTTCTTCTATGCCTTCAACTTTGTGTATATTGTCTTTTACATCTTGGGCTATTTTGAAACCAAAAACTGCTGGACAAAATGGGCTAGTAAGATGTAAATCCACATCCACTTTTCCTTGATCTATATCCACTTTATCTATTAATTCTAATTCCATGATTGATACTCCAATTTCTGGATCTACTATTTTTGTTAGTTCTTCAAATATCTGACGTCTTGTAAGTTGTAAATCTTGAGACATAATTGTATATTGTTATCTTACTATTTATTAATTATTTATATTAAAAATTATTAATATAGTTAATCTGATAAAAATTTTTTATGTATAGATCAAGGCCACATGGAAATTTAGATGATTCTGCACTTTCTTTTTTATCTTCTGTATATGATGATCGTATATTTGCTTTATTATGATATTTTAGGTAGTCAAGCTCATGTTATAATGTTATATGAAATTGGTATATTATCAAAAAATGAATTAAAAAAAATATTAAAGAGTACAGATAGTTTATTGAAAGATACTGATTTACTAAAAGAATTTGGAAATTCCAATTCTGAAGATATACATGAATTAGTTGAATCGGCGATTATTAAAATGACTGATATGGAATCTGGGGGAAAAATGCATACTGCTCAGATCTAGAAACGATCAGGTCATTTTAGATATGCGAATGAAAGTACGAGATGATATAAATAATATTTGTCAAAATTTGCTTATTTTAATTACTTCTCTAGTTAAACGAGCAGAGGAAAATATTGATTCTATTATGCCAATGTATACTCATTTACAACATGCACAATTAGGCGTTTTTTCTCATTATTTGTTATCTTATGCTTATTCATTAATTACGAGATTTTGATAGATTTTTTGAATTGTATGATAGGATTAATTGTTCTCCATTAGGAGCATGTGCTATTGGAGGTAGCAGTATAGATATTGACCGAGAAAGAGTTTCCTTCATGTTGGGATTCTCGGATTTAGTATATAATAGCATAGATGCAACAAGTTCACGTGATCATTGATTGAATTTGCATCAAATTCTTTGATATGTATGTTAAATATATGTAAAATATCTGAAGACTTTATAATTTGGTCTACTTCTGAATTTGGCTTTATATCTTTAGACGATAAGTTTAGTTCTTCTTCTTCTGTTATGCCTCAAAAAAAAAATCCTGATCCACTGGAAATAATACGTGGAAAAACTGGTTTAGCCAGTGGAATTTTTCAATCTATTTCTTCAATTATAAAAGGACTTCCATCTGGTTATAGCAGAGATTTACAGGAAATTAAACCTTCATTATGGAAAATATCTTTAATACTTGAAGATTCTTTATTGATAACAGATGGAATAATCAAAACCATTAATATTGACAAAAAAAGAATGCACAAAATTTCATCGGAAAGTTATGCAATTTCCCTTGATATAGCTGAACAATTAATTAAGAGGAAAAAAATTTCATTTAGACATTCTCATAAATTAGTTGGTGGACTTGTTGATCATGCTGTAAAAAAAGGCAATATTCCACTTAAATTATTAAATACCGATGATATTTCTCAAGTTTTAATCTAATACTGATTTTTTAAAATATGGGATTAACTTCAGATGAAATTTATTTATTGATTAAAGATATTACTCCAGAAAATTCTATTAATTATAGAATTACTAAAGGCTCTCCGAATAAAAACGAACAATTGGCAATGATTTTATTTTTAAATATAAAGGTAGATGAATATCAAAAAAAAATTAATTTGCGAATAGATTCACTTAAAAATAAAATAAATGATATAAAATTAACGGTTGAAAAAAATATTAATGATACTTCATAATTTATAGTTATTACTATATAAAGAGGGAAAGAAACAGAATTCTTTAAAAATCTTAGATTTAAATTATCCTATCAAATTAATTGTATTGATGTCAGAAGTACAATCACAACCTAATCAACAAAATAAAGAAAATAACCCTACCAGAGACTCCATATATATCGGAAAGAAACCCTTGATGGCATATGTGACTTCAACACTAATTCAATTAGCAAATCAACCTTCTGTAACTATTAAAGCAAGGGGTCTAAGCATTGGACGAGCTGTGGATGTATCTCAAATAATATTAAAAAGAATGGAAAATGCAGGTTATTCAATCGGTGATATCATTATTCGGATCAGAAACAGTTCAAGCAGAAGATGGCAGAACAAGAAATGTTTCAACAATAGAAATACAGATTAAAAGACATGCATAAATATCCAAAAAGTTTTTAATATCTATTCCTTTTGTATTATGGAAAAAAGCATAAATAAAAAAAATACAGCCGCAATATTTTTAGCTCATCTTAAATCCTTTAACACTTTCACATGAGAAAATAATACAAAATTTATTAAAAAATTATAAAGTTTATATTTTCCCAGTTAGATTTTTAAAAAATAAAAAAGAAGTTACTACCAGGAGTTTTCCTTTTTCTTTTGAAATTCGGAAACAAATGATTCTTGAATCATTTGATTATGATAAGGATATTCATGTTATGGAGGATTATACCTTTTTTTCTCCCTATATAAAATATTTCTGCCTCCTTTTATTTCTCTATCTTTTCAAAAATTAAGAAAAAATATTATTTCTAGGTATTCAAGAATCTAATTTTATTACCTATACGGGTGACAGAGTCGAAAGATTATTACTAAAACTTTTTGGATTCAAACCAATACAAGCCAATAGACAGATTATTTCTTCTACAAATGTAAAAAATCTTTTATATCGATCTGCTTTATCATGCAAAATGTTATCCGGATCTAATAATTTAGATTTGGAATGGAATAATTTTGTTTCACCAAAAGTAAGTAATGTAATTAAAAATAATTGGAGTGTTATTGAACATTTTTCAACTTCTGCTGATAAAACTATACGTATACTCGGAATGAAATTTCCAAAAGACGGTTTTATCTAATTTTATTATTGTATACAAGTATTATAATTTAACACTTTTATGTTAGTAAAAAACTTGCAAATCTATGAAAACTAAAAATGCTGATTTTATTTGGTTTGATGGCGAATTCAAACCTTGGGAATCTGTCACTGTACCTATTACAACTCATGCATTGCATTATGGAACATCTGTTTTTGAAGGTATTAGAGGTTATTCAAATGGGGATAATTTGTATATTTTTAAACTTAAAGAACATATACAAAGATTAATTCAATCTGCAGAGACATATTCTATTAATTCAAAATATTCTGTAGATGAAATATGCAATTATGTTATTGAATTGTTAAGAAAAAATAATATTAAACAATCTTGTTATATTAGACCTTTACTTTTTGTTGGACTGCATGGAATTGATTTGAATATTACCCAAGATTCCCCCACTCATCTTGCTATAATTGCATTTCCGTTTAGTCGTTATTTTCCTGAAAGTGGTATAAGAACTTGTATATCATCTTGGAGACGAATTAATGGAAATTCTACTCCTCCAATGGCAAAAGCTGGAGGTAATTACCTGAATTCTGTATTGGCTACTCAAGAATGTAAGAGAAATGGATATGATGAATCTATTTTGTTAGATTATAGTGGAAATGTCAGTGAAGCACCAGGAGAAAATATCTTTGTTATACGAAAAAATAAAATATATACTCCTTCTCTCTCAGATTCTGTTCTTGAAGGGATTACTAGAGATGCGACTATTACAATCGCACGCAATCTTGGTTATGAAGTTTACGAACGTTCTGTTACTCGATCTGAATTATATACTGCAGATGAAATATTTGTAACAGGTACAGCTGCTGAAATAACATCTATTATAGGTGTTGATAACCATGTTATTGGTAATGGTTTAGTCGGTAATATCACAAAACAGATATCTGATCATTATCAAAAATTGGTATTATCTGAAATTAGTCAATTCAAAGAATGGCTTACTGCTGTATGGTAACTATATTTGATGATTTGTTTTATAATTTTTTATCATTTAGTGAATTGTAAATGAATAATTATAATTTAAAACTTGCAGTAATTGGGACTGGAGGCTGGGGAAAAAATCATGTTCGTGTATTAAACGATTTGGGTGTTTTATATGCAGTATGCGATTCTGATGAAAATAGACTCCAACATATTTCAAAAAAATATAAAATAAATTGTTATTCTAGTTTAGATGATTTACTTGAAAAAGAACAGGGTCTTGATGCCTGTTTGGTTTGCACTCCTACTAAAACTCATTTTTCCATTGCACAAAAAATTATAAAACGCAAAATAAATATTTTTGTTGAAAAACCATTATCATTTTCATCAGTTGAATGTGAAGAATTAACTAAATTGTCAAAACAATATAAAGTAATATTAACAACTGGATATATAGAAAGATTCAATCCTGCAATTCAGGATCTCAAACACATTATTGAAGAAAATACTTATGGAGAATTATTAATGATGGAATTTCATCGCGAAAATAGGATGCCTTTGCATATAAAAGATGTAGGCATAATATATGATACTTCTGTACACGATATCGATACTGCTTTGTTTATTTTTAATTCAAGGCCTACAGTTGTTTTTGCTCGCTCTGGAAAAAAGTTTCATTCTTCTGAAGATTTTGCTACGATCATGTTAGGATTTCAAAATCAAAAAGTTGCAATTATTGCTTCTAACTGGATTACTCCAAAAAAAGTTAGAAGGTTCAGCGCAGTATGTTCAGAAGGCATTATTAGCAGGGGATTTTATAACTCAAGAAATAAAAATAGATGATGAGAATAAAACTCTTATTCCAAGAAGAACCTTTGAAGAACCTTTGACTCTTGAATTAAAAAACTTTCTTCAGGCTTTATCGGGTAAAATAACAAAATTTTTAGTAACTCCAGAAGAAGCCAGTGCAGTAACAAAAATTGCAGAAGCTGCGCTTATTTCTAGTAATACCGGTGCTCCAGTATATCTTACATATTGATTCGATTTAATTAAATTGACATATTTTATTATGTATTAGATTGTACCTTCATGTTGTTGCTAAAACCCAAAACAAATATCTATTTTATTATTTTATTATTTATATTATTGAGTTCAATGTAAAACTTAAATGATGATTATTGAATATTTCAATATCCTGATACTACAACAACAATGGATGAACCAGAAAGCACAAGGCTATGTTTTGCATTTGAAAAGATTCAAATAATTTATAAATATGTTTCAAAAAGGGATATTAAGTATATTCGAATTTTAATGTGCTAAAGTAGATATCCAGTACTTATAATGATTTTTATATTGGTAATTCTAGTGATAACAAATATTGGAAAGTCCTGTTAATCATGTAATTAATTTTGTTTCACCTAATGCAAAAATAGGAGAAAATGTTAAAATATGGCATTTTGCATACGTGGGTGAAAATACATCCATAGGTAATAATGTCATGATTGGATCTCTTACTCATATTGATTATGGAGTTAAAATTGGTAACAATTGCAGGATTGAAGGTTCGGTTTATATTCCACCCCTTACTGAGATTGGAAACGATGTTTTTATTGGTCCTGGTGCAGCATTTACAAATGATCCATATCCTATGAGTAAAAAAATGATTGGAGTAATTGTTGAAGACGGCGTAATCATCGGGGGCAGATCTGTTTTTAAACCTGGAGTAAAAATAGGCAAGAACAGTGTTGTTGCTATGGCTTCTGTAGTTACCAAGGATGTTCCTCCAAATGTGGTAGTTATGGGACATCCTGCAATAGTGAAATACTCTAGAGAAGAATACAATAAAAAAAAAGACAAATGGAATTCTTAATTCATAGTTCAACTATATATAAATATTTGATATTTGGATTATTTTTATAAATTATATTTCTATTGTATTAAAAAATGTGTTAGCTGAAACTACTATTATTTTATAATTACGGTGATGATTCTTATCTATTCTTGATATTATTTTTTTATAATCTTCACTTGAGCATGCAATTATTATGTTTGTTACCATATTTGGTAAAAAATTTTCAATATCTTGTATTTCTACTTCTGCAATATAATCAATTAGTTTTAATCTCAATAGTTCTCGCATTATTGTTTTATCTCCTCTTATTTCATTATTATCAATAGTCCAAAAAATGGTAACTTTTGTTCTACTGGCTTTTATCTCTCTCTCTTTTAATTGGCTTCTTATTTCTTCAACAAGACTTTTTACAAAACCTTCAATTGACCTTATTGTACCATTTACAATGTATCCTAAAGACTGAGGAATTTGTTAATGATAAACTTAGAATTCTTAAATCAAATAAACCATTTACTATGTCATCAAAATAGATTGGTTCTATATTATTTCGAGATATTTCTGTTCTGATCTCTTTTAGCCTGTTAAGCTTTGTGATCTCATTTATTGATGTCAGATTAGAATATCTATTTACAATGTTTATTGTATATAATAACTCTGATGATGAAATGCTTACTGTCTTTAATTTTGTATATCTCGCTTGTAGATTAAATTTATAGTGCTATTAAAATAAGGATCATTTATTTGCTGATACGATCCTACAATTATTTCATTTGTTTTGATTTTATCGATGGGATTATAATAATAATAAATCTCTGTTCCTACGGTAAAACCGGATAAATGTTCTATTAGTGAAATTATTTCATTATTTCCACCAATTCCTAAAGGAATATTAAATACTATTGATGTATTTTTTTTTAAATTAGATATAATTTCCTTAAATTTTGGGATTATGTCATTTTTTACATCATAGTTTGTTTTTCTAATTCTGGGGACAAAAAAAATGATTGGTGCATTACTTATGGATTTATCAAATGGCTCTAAGTTTAATAATAACTCTTCTTCCATTAAAAATGCTATATTGGGATATTCTTTTACTATTTTACTGGTTAACAAAATCCCTAATCTCGAATTCTCATCAATTATTACGACTCTTGCGTGATTTTGTAATATTCTTTTTGCTATTTCATATCCTTCAGTACTTAATCCATAAATTACAATATTTTTATCCTTGATTTTATTTATACTCGTTCCTTCTGATCCTTCTCTTTCTTTATTTTTTATTATGTTTACATTTTTTATATTATTATTAATTTTAATAGATTTTTCTGAAATTCTTTACTCCACCATTATCTTAAGATTTCTATTTCTTTATTTAGTTTTAGTGAAATGAATTATGTTGCAATTTTCGATTTGTATTTATAAATCGAAAAAATATTTTAATGCTATTTAATTATTGTAATTGTTGTGAAGATTTGGTTTGATATTTTGACTCCTAAACAGATTATGTTCTTTAAACCTGCAATTGATATTTTAAAAAAACAAAACAATGAAATTCTATGTACTTCTAGAAATTATAGAGAGGCTAATGAATTATCTAAAATAAGGAAATTGGACCTTTTAATTGTAGGAAATCATGGTGGAGCCAATCTCTACAACAAACTTTATGAAAGTACAAATAGAATTATGGAATTATCAAAAATAATTCATAATTTTTCTCCAGATCTGGTAATTAGTTTTTCATCTCCTGAAGCTTCTAGAGTTTCTTTTGGTTTAGGTGTTGATCACCTTGGTTTTAATGATTCGCCACACGCAGAAGCAGTTGCAAGGCTCTCTATTCCTCTTTTAACTAAATTATTTTCACCATCGATGATTCCTTTATCTTCTTGGACAAAATATGGTATCTCTTCGAAAAATATTATTCGATATAATGGATTGGATCCTGTTGCTTGGTTACTTCGTCATAATAACATATAATGATAGTCAAAATAATAATAACAATGTCGGTATTTTTGAAAAATTAAAAATTGATCAATCAAAGAAATCAATATTAATAAGATTGGAAGAATCAAAAGCTTCATACATAGCTAATCATAAATTAATTGTCAAACCACTATCTTTAGTTGATTCTATAGTAAAATATTTTAATAAAAAGTATAATATTATTATTCTTTGCAGATATTCTGATCAAATTGCGGAAATATCAAAACGATTTGAAAATAAAGCGATAGTACTAACCGATGTAGTTGACGGCCTTGATCTATTGAAAAATATTGATATTTTTATTGGTGCTGGAGGTACTATGACTGCAGAATCTGCACTTTTGGGCATACCCACAATTTCTATAGCTCCTGTTCATTTTTATGTAGATGATTATCTTCAAAAAAATAGGTTTAATAAAAAGATCTTTTACTGTATCTTCTCTTATTTCTATTGTAAATTTGTTTTTGAATAACGAAGACAATTGCCGATTATTGGAGAAAAAAGCTAACAAGATATTAACTGAGATGGAAGATCCCATCGATAAACTTGTATCTTATATAATCTCTAATGCGTAAAATTATATTGTAGGTAAATTTTATAATACAATGCCCGGAAAGCCCGGTAGTATTAATAAATACCGAATGTAGCGGACAAGCATAGAGGCCTTTGGAGCCTTTGACCCCAGTTCGAATCTGGGCCGGGCTATTATACTATTTATGATCTTTAATCTATTTGTCATTGCAATAGCTAGTTCAGGTATTAAGGTTACCCATATATGTCAATAGATGAGAGACAAATGGAATGTGAAAAAGAAAGGATATTTGAAAATACATATCATCGCCGTGGATGTCAAGATCGAAAAATTCTTTCTATGAAAGTAATCGCAGATGAGCATGATCATCATGACAGTAGATCATTACCCGAATTATTTGAGAATATTATAAAATCCTATAGTATGACAACAGTAATAGGTAAACCTATAATTAATATGATAATTATTAGGCTTTTTATTTTTTTAAAATTATTATTT
>CAWISD010000002.1:0-55823 GCA_963838615.1 uncultured Nitrososphaeraceae archaeon | reverse complement strand
AACAATCAACATTATTCAAAATTTTTTAAACCGGTAGGTACCATATATTATATAGATGTAACAATATTGTTGTTCGATCAAGCTATCACAGTGTGCCTATACATCCATGTTACTTATAAAAATTCAAATAAAAAGTCAAGATTATTTCAGACGTTAATTTAACAATTCTAAGATTACTATCAGATTTAAAGATAATTGCAAAAGTTTTGCGAAAAAATATTTGTGACTGTTTTTAAATTTCAATACTATATTACAATAGTATTCTATACTTAATTAAAAGTATACACGTACATACTTACAAAAGCGAAAATCATTAGAGTCGCGCCTTTAGATCATGTACTTATACATTTAGTGTATTTGTAATATTCTATAATTTTATCAACATATTGTCATCATTTATTAAACAAAAAGATCTGTTTATGATTTTAATTTAAGTTGTATAACCATGCGGTTATCTGCAAGCAAATAAAGACTTGGTCCGTCCTTTGTAACTGCAATAATCTTGAATGTCCATATTGTTTTATCAACAAATAAATCATAAACAGTATTACAAGTCAACACTTCAAAAAAGGTAAGATTCCTACCAGTTTCGGGATGTTTAAAATCAAGTGATAAATCGTCATATTCATATTCGTAATAATAATCTGGATTTTTAAAGAAGTAATTTATTTGGGGCATCAAAATATTTTCCTTTTTTAGGTATTAAAAAGAGTGTTAATAACTACTTTTAACTTTATTACCTATTATCTTATTTTACTTTATTATTACAAAATAAAACTACTAATTTTATTTAGTTATTTTCCCAAACGATGATTTTGGTTGAAGAGATATAGTTGACCGTATGAAAAAAAATATTGTGGTTCAAAATACTTTCATTCCATCTTTATCCAATGAAATATTGTATATAAATTTGGAATAAATCCTATACAATTGATGGAAATGTAATTCAATTGTATTAAATGAAATTTTAATAAATATTACAAATGTATAAAATAAAATTTTTATTAATGGTTATTTACCATTAAAATGGTGACCAATATTTGGAAAAACTATTATCCTTTAATTTGTATCTGATTAATTGTAATTTTATAATTTAGTGCAAACTGGGATAGAATATATGTTTATTTTGAAAGAAACAATTTATAAATCCATTGTTATAAAAATAGTTGACACTAAATAATTTTGGTAAATTTCATTCTAGTTGTAAATATAGTTCTATTATTGGTAAAAAAAATTAAGATGGTTATTGTAATTAGTATTGGTAATTTATCTAATGAAATCGCAATTTGAAGTAAAATCATGCAATAAAGCATGACTATTGAATTATTATTTTATGATGAAATACTTAAGACAATATAGGGGGAACAAATGATTGCTTGATCTATAATTTGAATCTAAAAATGCAAAAAAATAGTTATGCATCAAGTAAAACTCGATAGAAAAATTAAACTATCAAATACACTAATTTAAATTAAAAATAATGTATAGTCATGAAAATAGAGATTTGAATTTGATTGAAAAAGTACGAACTAGAGTATCTCATACTATAGAAAACCATGGACTTTTGATAGATTTAAGTATTGAGCATTGTAAAAGATATCTACAAAGAAAAATTAATTCGAAAACTCAGGTTATAGTAATGTATGTAGATATTAATGGTTCAACTAAAATGTCCCGGGATTTACCATCATCCGAATTATCATTGATTATACAAATTTTTTCTCAAGAAATCAGTTTATCAATAACAAATTTCAGAGGATATATTTTAAAATTTGTAGGCGATGCTGTTATTGGGCTTTTTCCATCAGAACATAACCCTAGCAAAGCCTTAGACAACTCTTTTGCTTGTGCCAGTTAATGTATTAGATATCATTCAAAAATGGTATAAATCCTATTTTTAAAAAATATTCATTACCTCCAATTAATGTAAAGATTGGCATAGAATATGGTGATGCAATAATTTTGGCTTATGGAAAAAATATAGAATTTGCTCATATCAATCTGATAGGATTCAGTATTAGTATAACTTCTAAAATTACAACCTTAGCATCGCCTAATGAAATAATTGCAGGAGAAAATGCGTATAATCTAATTAGTAGGTGATCAACAGAAATTTTTTATTGAACTTACCTCAGAAAAGGAATCAAAGTGGGATAGCATAATGAAGTATAACAACAATCTAAAATATCGAGTTTTTAAATATCTCAAAAAGGTAATGGATCCCATTTATTTTTTTACAAATATTTTTATAACTTGTGGAGGGACAAACGTTTTACATGCTAAACAAAATATACAATCCTTTCTCCCGTATCATAAAAGGTTTCTTTTCTGATGATGGATGACCTGGAGTATCTAACCATTCATAAACATTTACAGGACATGCATCAATACATGCACCATCTGCAATACATATATCAAAGTCTACACAGACATCTGTACCCCATATTCCTAATTGTCCCGGTGAATCATATGGACCCCATACTTCTATCCCTTTAAACTTGCCAGCAGGTTGTCTCTTTGACTTAAAACCCATATCAATTGGTCCTTCTGCTATAGAATGGTCTGTACCAGAACCGGTTAACGAGATTGTGGTATCAGCTGGATAAACCTTGCGCTGCTGCGGTGGATGGAGCTGCTGCAAATTCTGGAACTACTTGAGGTACTGAGGGTGCAGGAGCATTTGGATTTACAGGTGGAATATTAGTAATCTTTTTCTCTTCAGATTTATTAGCGGTTGTTGAGGTAATGGCTGGAGATGATGTTTGGGATACAGGTGTTTGTTTATCTATACTTTTCATCTTCTTTATGGCATTTGCAAGGGGGGTTATTTCATCTAATTTTTTTAATGCATCCTCTTTAGAAAGTTTTTGAATTTTTTGATAGTAATTAAGTAATTTTTGTCCTATCTTTGTGCTTTGAATGATAGTATCAATAATAATTTTAGCAAAGTGATCTGCTTTTTGTCTATATTCTTTAATCCAATAAAAATCCCCAAAATACTCTAATGGTTTTATCTGATAAATTAAATCGATAACCTCGCCAGTGACTATTTCGACGGTCATCTCCAAGTTAGCGGTTTGTTCTTTATTTGTGTAAATATCAAAGCCTTTTTCAGTCCATTTATAAGTAACAAATATTCTGTCTGCAAATGCATCTAAAACAAAACCAGAGCTTTTTAAATCGTTCATGATGCTATTAGTTTCAGATTGTCCTACTATATCCACAGGCAATCTAAAAATTCCTAGTTTTGACCCATGAGTCGGATAGATACCTCTTTTTGCAATCTCAGAAATCATTACCCATACTTTATCTGAAAGCAACAAAGACATTAATAATATAATTTTGATTGCAGCATATTAAAATGTATTTATAAATACGCATCAATATAAATACTCTTTTGGTAGTCTTTGCGGTTTACTTATAGAGATAAATTATGAAACATGCCATTTTATAGAATTGAGGTTTGTCTTTAGTTTAATAGAATTTTCAATAAAACTAACAATGATTGTAATTATACACAAAAGTGCAAAAACTAGTATTATTGAAATTTTCTGTTTTTGTTTCCACATAATGCACTTTTAAAACCTAGTAATTGCTTAATCTATTCTTAATATATTATACTAAAATAGTTTGAATTAAATGCTAGATATAGTTTGATACTTTAATAAATGGATTTATGGCCATATTCTGCTTTTATTTATTTTTGGATATATCTAAAAATAAGAAAAATAAAACATTTAATGTCGATTTTACTTATTATTTTTAAACATTTTTTTGGGTTTATTGGCCCTGTTAACTTAAGGAAAAACCTATAGCTTTAAAATGACCATTTTATCTATGAGATCCAGAAACAGAACGCCTTCACAAATTATAGGTTATGATATACTTTACTTTTTAGGTTTATCATTTAGGAATGCTGCGAAAGCATTATCATTTTTACTTTTAGTCAAAATAAGCCATGTTTCCATTTGGAATTGGATTCAAAAGTACAAACCACGGAAATATCGCAAGAATAAGAAAATCCTTGAATATCCTTGTATACAAAAAGATGAAACTGCGATAAAAGTAGGTTCTCGAATTAATATGGCTTTGGATTGTTATTGAACCAATAGATAAAGAAATCCTTTCATTTGACATATCAAAAGAGCGGAATATGTTTGTAGCAGAACGTTTTCTTTCTAATGTTATAAAAGAGTATGGAAAACACCCTGTCTCAACAGACGGTGGTGCTTGGTATCCACAAGCATGCAGATTTCTAAAACTTGTTTACCATCTTCATTCTTTTGTATACAAGGATGAAAAAAGCATTATTGAAAGGACAATGCAGTACATAAAGGATAGAATAGAAAGCTTTGATGACTATTTTCCTTGCAAAAAAGAACAAATGTAAATTAAACCATATAAAACAATGGTTTAAGCTGTTTGTTGATCAACATAATAAAGAAATATTATCTTAAGTTAACAGAGCCGGTTTCAACATTTAAAAAAGAAATATAAAAAATAAGAAAAAGACTATTTATCTATTTTTTTTTTATTTTTACTCCATATTCTATTATATTTTAAATACCACACAATAATAATTATTACACCAATAATTATCCCATATAAGGAATAAACAAACAGATTGGTAACTAGAAAACAATATTGCAAAAGTTCAAATGATTCGTTTTTTGCTCCTTCAATTTGATTTTGATTTACTTGGTTTTGTGGTTGAATTTGTTGGCCGGTTTTATTAATTTTTTGCTGTGATTCGTTACCTAAAGAATTTATTTTATTTAAACAGTTACTTCCCTCAATATTTAAAATGGTAGCAAAAATAGAACAAGTAAATATTAAGATGGTAGATGCTTTTAAATAGTTGTTTTTTTTAACAGCATAATAAATTCGCCAAAACAATAAATTTCGACAATAGTTTGTAGTAGTAGGTTATATGTTTTCTTGTCTCAATTTCCAAATAATAGTAATTTTAGTTTTTCGTTAAAGCGATGTATTAATATTATTATTATCATGTATAATAATAAAGTTATTTAAAAAATGAAAAAGTAATATAATAAATAATTACTAATTATATAATCAAATATTTTCATTTAGTTTGTGATAATTTATACAAAAATGAACCACTGTAAATAAACCTACACATATTTGTTATAATATTTCATATAAAAATTCAATCATTTAACTTATGAATTAATTTACACTCTTTCATTTATAAGAAAAATAATTTTCAAAGTATCAATTCCAACTTTTAGATATTTCATAGATCTCAATAATATATTTATCATTTGTATATACAAAAAAATCCAAGTAGATCTAGTTATAAAAAATCCACTAGATCGGGTATACCAAATTATACATCACTATCGATAAAAGGAATATATAGTATATTCGCCTAAAAGTTCGGTAGAAAACGCTTTTCTACAAATGTGTTCCATTCACGATAGATTTAGATATCAAGAACAATTTTGAATATTGATTGATAATAACTCCTATCTAAATATGCGATCTTCTTAGTTGGAGTTTTAGCGGTCATAATAATGAAATCTTTATTATAGAAGATACTTTTTCTGGCAGTATTTTTAAATCTAATTAAGTATAGAACCTTGATGTTTTTAACAAACATTATACAAAAAATATGGCTTTGGATGACTTTCGTAATGAAGGTCCAACTACAAATCCATAAACAGGTAATAATATGAAATACCTCGGATATTGTTCTCTCTTTCTTGATGAATCACAAAATGTAGAAAACAAAAAGATGGATTTTCCTCTATTTTATAGAACCAGAGTGCTTTGTTGCATAACTATGAAATTCGTTATCTGATGATCAATTTATTGTAGATATAAAACGAATTTCAAATGATAAGACGAAAATTTTAAGTTAAATACATATGATAATTACGAAAAAATTAGATATGTAACAAAACAAAGCCCAGAGTAATAAATTCTTTCTATCTAAAATGCTGTGAAATGCTATTTGTAATTATAAGCATAATAACATTCATTACTACTGCTATATCCTTCGCACAATCCTGAAGTAAAATAAAATATCAATAAATTGATATGAATATGTGTACCATTCATGAGAGGAATTATAACAAAATTTGACCATTTTTCTCATTCATTAAATCTTGCATAATTAGAAACAACCTATATTATCCCATGAATTTTTGTATCAGTCAATAATGATAATGGTTCATTATTCTATAGTTCACAAGGCTTGATACCATATCCAATATTCTATTATACTTTCTTAACCTATTTCTAAATACATCGCTCATTATCTTATACTTTTTCAATCTGACAAATAGTATACTCCCTATCATTATTCTTTTTTTAGAATGATTTTTATTATATTCTATTTCTTTTTGTGAAAGTTCCCGATTTCTTTTCTTTCTATTTAGTATGGACGATAGTTGTTCTTGATAATCCTTTGCTACACCAAGATATCCAAGGTCAAATACATTAACAACTTCTTTTGAAGTTACAGGGTGATTCTTTTTATATATGTCATAGTCATGCCTTTTTCTTTTCTTATATCCTGCTTTATGAATAACAACACCATGATTGTTAACAGCTGTGTAAACACAAAGATACATCCTCTTGTAAAATATTTGTGATTGCTCTGCCATGATTTTTATTATAAATATTCTTCCACTTGCTAACCGCTTGTCCTATTTCTTGTTCATCTTTGAATGTAGAATTGTTAATTGCTCTGTCTTTGTAACCATAACCATCTTACTTCAATTAAATTAAGTTCTGGGTGATCTTACTGGTAAAAATACAAATTTTATTCTTGGACAACATTTGGATATTTCTTCCTTTACCATCTTTGATTTGTGTGCTGATAGGTTATCAAGTACAAGAAAGATATTTTGAATATTCTTGTCGTATATCTTCTATCTACTCTTTTTAGAAAATCAATAAACTGTTTTCCTGTCTTCTTTTTATAACATTGTACATGCATCTTATCATTTGTGTGGTCATAGGCTCCAAACACATTTAAAAGTCCTTTTATCTTTTGAGCCTTCTCAACCTTTACCTGTACCGATGACCATGATGTACCACCATGTGTCTTTGCGGTTATTGGTCCTTTCTCATCTACATATAAAAGTATAGAATCTGATGGTGTGTTGTACCTTAGCTGTTCAATATACTTTTTTTCAAAGTGTATTCTGGGATCATTGCTTCTTTTATTTGATAAAACAGTTTTAGATTTTCTCCATTTTATTTTATGCTTTAAAAGAATATTTCTTATTTCTGCATGATGGCTTATTCTATCTACCAGTTTTAGGTCATACATAAGAAAGCCAGCCAGTACACGTAATGACCATGTAGAGAATCCCAAACCATAAGATCTTGGATTTGAAGATGCTATGTCTACTATCTTTTTCTCTATATCATTATTAAACTTGTGCTGTTTATGATTGTGCTTTTTTGATATGATACCATCAATTCCTTTTTCATTGAATCATGATGTATCCATTTTCTTATGTTATGATCATGATGATTTGTTATCTTTCTTATCTGCGGTACTGTGTATCCTTCATCTTTGAGCAAGATTATCTTGGCTCTATATCCTGATTCAGTATCTTCAAGCATCAGGTGTAAATGGTTCTTTTCATCATCAGTAAGCATTCTGAGAGGAATGTATCCCTCATAATCATAAATTACAATAGTAAGCTAAAGGTGTTATGATAGTAAACAAACACAACTAATTTACAAGAAGATATAACATATCATTTACATTGCTGTTAACCATCAGATGGTTTTTAAGAGTATGTCTTTTCTTCTTACCTAAAGAATAAAAAATCTTCTTCTTCTTTTCTTATCTGCAGGTCTTGGTATTTGTTGTTCTATGTACAATCTATAAAAGACAGAAAGCCAAGGAAAATACTTCTCTACTTCCTCTGGGGTTCGCAATCTCTTTGTTATGCTGTATATCTTTTGAGGAATGGGTATGCATTGTCTAACCAACCTTTCAATCCTTTGGATGTCTCTGCAGATGTTGCTCTGATCCAGTTCGAATAAAAAGAGCCAGCTAATGTGTAAGTGATATAGAGAGACGATAATGCACCAAAATCATTAAAAATCTGTTTTTAACATCCAGTTTGCAAGGTCTTCCTATAACACCTATAGATCGCTCCCTATTCTTTCTTTTTGATAAACGCTTTATCTCATGCTTGTTGTATCTTTTTGTTATCTCTTTATCGTAAATGTTATCAAACTCTCACTGTCAAGCCAGTGAATGATTTAAAGAGCAATGGCTTTTTGGATAACCTCTCATATGAGATCAATGAAAGGACAGGTTATTGATGAACCCTTGATCATATAGCTGTTTATTCTAATTATGCAAGAGATCTAATGTATATTTTATAAATTAATTATAATTGTTTTTTATTTATCATGGTATTTAGCGATCACTGCATCAATCGATATCAAATCCCCTTTGATGAAATGCTTCAAACATTGGGAAAATATTTATTTTGAATTATAAATTTATAAATTGATAAAAACTTTTGCTACGGTTGTATTTTGAGTGCTTGAAATATCCACTTTTACTTTGCCTAGGTTTTCAAATATCAATATTAAAAATTCTTTTATAAATAAAGACCAATTTTCTCCTAATTTGTGTTGAATAACGTAAATGTGTTTTCCATCGTCTTCAATTCTATGATCTGAATTTATTCCAACTACTTTCATATATTGCTCCAAGACCTCTAAAACGGTTAATAAGTTATAATTTTTTTTCATTAGCAATACAAAATCTTTTAAAAAAATAAAAGCTATTTGTGAAAGTTCTTTTATCAATAAATTTCTAAAAACTACAACATCATTAATTCCATTCTCCTTTCCAATCTTCATTACTTCCTCCATTATACTTGATAACATTATTTTAGGAACAGGCAACAAGCCCATTTTATTTTCATATCTTTCCCAATTGGAGTATCGACGTAATATTTGATTTATAAGTACATTCAATGACGTTTCTCTATATTCTGCTTCGATTTGTAATTCTTCAATTATAGAGCTTTCTAATCTAAATGTAATGCTTCTAGTCTTGCCTGTTTTAATCGCGTGAGCATTTCCACTGCCACTTTCATTTTCTTTCATTTTTATCCTTTTCCAATTTTTTAATTATCCGATTAGTGTTTTTAGTCGCGATGTTGTTATTAATTTTTTCATGGGTTAAATTCAAGTCTTATGATCAATATCTATTATGATTAGTGATGGTGACTTTTGATATGTATATGCATAGCTGATTCTGTGAATTTCTTTAAATTATTTTCGTCGCTAAAAAATTCTTCCGATCTACCATGAAATAATAACTTTTTATAAATGCAGGCCACCTTGTTTGATAATAAATTTACAGCATCAAGATCATGAGAGGACCAAATTATTGTTATCTTTTTTTCCTTGTTTAATTTTATTAACAATTTATAAAATAACTTTAGAACATTCGCATCGATAGCTGTAGCGGGTTCATCTAAAATTAAAAGTTCCGGTTCATGAATTAATGCCTTTGTTATCATTACTCTTTGCTGCTGCCCTCCTGAAAGATCGCCTATTCTTTTACTCATATATTCAGAAATACCAGTTAATTCCAATAGATCATCAATTTTGTCTTTACTGATTTTTTTTCCTAATGTACCTAGATCTATTATCTCTTTTACTGTTGCAGGAAATCGAGGATCGAAGTGTATTTGACTGCGGTATATATCCAATCTTTTTATATATTTCTTTGGACTCTTTTTTTATTTCTTTATTAAATACTCTTATGGTTCCTGAATAATTTTTATTCAATCCTAACATACATTTAAAAAGAGTTGTTTTTCCAGCACCGTTGGGTCCAATTATGCCAAAAAAATCTCCTTTTTTTATTTCAAAAGAAATGTCATCCAAAATAATGTCTGAAATACCACTTAAATTTAAGTTTTTTATAGTCACTACTTTACTATTATCTTCATTTATAATGGACATTATTTTATATCTAGTACATTCTACTATCTTTTATAAAGTTTCAAAAAAGATATAATATGCCATCATCATCATCATCTTTACCTTTGTATAATTTTAATGTAAATATAAATATGAAATAGTAAAATAATGCATATGAATATTCTTTTTAATAAACAAAATTTTATATTTTTTTTAAGTTTGCTTTTACTTTCAAGCACTGTTATAACCTCTTTTCATGCTTATGGTCAAAATTCAAAACAGCAACAGATTCCTGGATTGTTTGGTAATGGCAGTAATTTACTAAATGATGCTTTTCGTAAGGTAAAAGATTCAGTGGTACAAATTACCACCGAATATAAATCCTCTTCTGATACTTCTAATCCATTATTTGATACAAATAGTGCTAATTCAATACCTGCAAAATATGGTTCTGGATTTGTATATGATAAATCAGGTTATATTATAACAAATTATCATGTTGTTAGTTCTGCCATTAATATTGTAGTTACATTCAACGATGGAAATTCATATTCTGCAAAATTAGTTGGAACAGACCCATATGGAGACGTTGCAGTAATCAAAATAATATATCCTGTGAATGAAAAGTTGGTGCCCGTAATATTTTCTAATTCTACTAACTTAAAGGTAGGTGATCCTGTTCTTGCCATTGGAAATCCATATGGTTTAGATAATACTTTAACTTTTGGAATTATAAGTCAAATGGGTAGACTTTTGCCTGATTCTGATTCCGGGTATTCCATACCTAATGTGATCCAAACAGATGCAGCAATAAATCCAGGAAATTCAGGAGGACCTCTGATTGATTTAAATGGATCTGTCGTAGGGATGAATACCGCCATATTTTCAAATACTGGAGCTTATACTGGCGTAGGTTTTGCAATTCCTTCATACGATATTCTTAGGGTAATTCCTTCATTGATAAAAAATGGAACTTACGAGCATCCATGGCTTGGAATTTCTGGCTCCAAACTATCTCCGGAATTAACAGATCTATTTGGTCTTCCACGAAATTATAAAGGTGTACTAATCTATAATGTAGTAAAAGATGGACCAGCAGCTAAAGCAGGTTTGAGGGGTTTGGTTATCCAGGTTGATATGTATGGGCACCAGCGAATTATCGATAAAGATATTCTTATTGGAGTAGATAATATCACTGTTTCAAGGATTGATGATGTTATTTCCTATTTGGATTTAGATAAAAAAGTAGGCGATGACCTCAAACTGACTGTTAATAGAAATGGACAAATATTAAATTTGACCGCAAATTTAACACCGCGCCCTGCTATATCTTTATTAAATAACACTTTTTCATTATTATCACCAGGACCACAAGACAACAATCCATACTCCCCATTACCAAATCTGCCACAACTGCCGCAGTTACCAAATTTCAAACTGCCGCAGTTACCAAATTTCAAACTGCCGCAGTTACCAAATTTCAAACTGCCTGGCTAATCTTTTTCTATGAATTTCTTTTTTTATTGTCGTTATCCAAATGCAAGAAAAAAATTGGTGCTGCAAATTATTCCACTTAACTTTTTAGTTTCGACACATGGTTTTAAAAATATAAAAATAAATATATTTTTTAATTTGATGTTTTGATAATATATGTAGTATGAAAGATTATGGTTTAGATGAAATGGATTTGCTCACAAAAAATAATTCAAATTCGCTTGTATTGTTTTATGCAGATTGGTGTCATTATTGTAGTCGATTTAAACCAATTTTTGAAGAAACTAGTAAAAAAAACAAATCCAAATATTTTGGTTGGAGGTGTCAAAATAAATGATGATGATAATCCCCTATGGGATAAATATCATATCAATGCAGTACCTACCTTAATTGTTTTTTCAAACAATTCAATTAAAGCTAGACGGGATGCTAAAATGGGTGTAGGTTTAACTAGATCTGATTTAAATTCAATTTTATCAGATATTAATTATGATAATATTAATAAATAATCATATAAAAAATAATGATTATGATGAAAATGATGATGGTGTATATATTTATCCATTTTCCTCTTTGAAAATCTCTTTCACATGTTATTGTACTTATGATTATATTATAATGGTGAATTTAAAATATGCATGATGTAAACAGGTTTTTATCGTTAAAAAATAAAATTAAAGAGGTAAGAACTTTGGCACTAATCGGAATAGCTGAAGCCGGTTCAGGACATCCTGGTGCTTCTTTTTCTGCTGCAGAAATAATGGGTTCCCTTTATTTTCAAATTATGAATTTGGATATCACCAACCCCTTCTTACAAAGCCGAGATTATTTTATAAATTCTAAAGCTCATTCTGCTCCTGGTTATTATGCCATATTATCTATTGCCGGTTCATTTCCAAAAGAAGAAATAAAGACATTACGAAAATTAAATTCTAGATTGCAAGGTCATCCTGTTAGGTATAGTGATTTTCAAAAGCATCATAGTGTTCCAGGAATAGAATATTCTGGTGGATCTGAAGGAATAGGATTATCAATATCCGTTGGTATTGGTCTTGCCAACAAACTTGATAATAAAAACAATATGATTTATTGTCTATTAGGTGATGGGGAAATTAATGAAGGTCAAGTATGGGAAGCTGCAATGGCTGCTGCAAAGTTTAAACTAGATAATATAGTTGCAATTTTGGATAGAAATAAAATTCAACAAGATGGGTTTAGCGACGATATTATGCCTCTAGAGCCATTGAAAGAAAAATGGTTATCTTTTAATTGGAATGTAGTTGAAGTAAATGGTCATAGAATAGAACAACTAATCCATGCACTTAAAACAAGGTCTATAGGAAAACCTAAAATCATAATAGCTAATACCGTAAAAGGAAATGGAATTAAACATATGGCAAATAATCCTCAATGGCATGGTAGAGCTCCTTCTAAAAAGCATCTTCCACTTTTGATAAAGGAACTGGAAGGCGAATACATGATTTCGCCTTCTATCATTGCAGGTGGGAGCAAAGAAAGTTTTGAATCAAAAATTGAAACAGTTGAAAAATTCGGTGCTGATATGATTCATCTTGATGTTATGGATGGAAAATTTGTACCAAATACAACATTTTTTTATGATACCATAAAAAATTTACGCGGAATAACAAAGTTGCCATTTGATACTCATCTGATGATAAATAATCCATATGATGTTTTGGATTCATATATTGATGCTGGATGTGATATAATTACTGTTCATGTTGAAGTGTGTAATGATGAAAAAGAATTTGAAAAAATAAATAATAAAATAATTTCTAATGGTGTAAGCCCGGGTTTAGCAATTAATCCCAATACAGAATTACCAAAATGGATATATCGATATCTTGATTGTTTAGATGTAATAATAATAATGTCGGTTAATCCAGGTTTTGCAGGTCAAAAGTTTATTCCATCTGTTTTACCTAAAATGAAAAACTTGATTCCTGATCTTAAAAGTAATGGATATGGTGGATATTTTGAAGCTGATGGTGGCATTGATTTGTCAACAATATCTTCTTGCTATGAAGCAGGTTGCAGAATTTTTGTTATGGGTAATGCTATTTTTGGCTCTGACAATATTATTGAAACACTTAAAAATACAAAATTTTTATTGAATTCTACTCTTGAAAAAGAATTGTTGATAGAATCAGATTCGTTTGATATAAAAGATGATTGGATAAAAAATAGAAAAGATATTCTAAATAGATTTAATGTGGTTAATGAGATATGGGAACAAAAAAAATTATAAAATTTAGTTTAAAGAATAATATAACAATCGTGGTTAATAATAGTGTCGTTTTCTTTGAATACTAGTGTACAAATCTCAGAAATGAGATCGGCATATGGAGAAACATTGGTTAGTTTGGGTAATGAATATTCTGATGTTGTATGTGTAGGTGGGGATACCACTGATTCATTAAAAACAAAAGCATTCGGAGATAGATTTCCAGATAGGCTTTATAACGTAGGTATTGCAGAAGCTAATTTAGTTTCTATAGCTGCAGGTTTGGCAATAGCTGGAAAGATTTCATTTGCAAGTACCTATGCCGCATTTATTCCTGGTAGATGTTTAGATCAGATAAGAAATGCAATTTGTTATCCCAACCTTAATGTGAAAATTGTAGTTTCTCATGCAGGATTATCTGTAGGGCCCGATGGTGCTACTCATCAGCAAATAGAGGATATTTCTGTAATGAAATCTCTTCCTAATATGAAAGTTTTAGTTCCTTCTGATTCTATTACAACAAAAAAATTGATAAAACAAATAGCAAGTATTCCTGGACCATTTTATGTAAGATTAGCTCGTCCTTCGACTCCTGAAATCTATGATACAAATTCTGAATTTCAGATCGGCAAGGGTAACATACTAATTGATGGAAATGATTTAAGTTTGTTTTCATGTGGAACTATGGTTCATCTTCCATTAATGCCAGCAATATTTTAAAAAAAGAACATGGTATTTCTTGCAGAGTTGTTGATATGTATTCCATAAAGCCAATTGATAGGGATTTAATCTATAAATGTGTTAAAGAAGCTGGTCCTATTGTTTCGGTAGAAGAACATAATATCATAGGCGGACTAGGTTCCTCTATTTCTGATGTTACTTCTGAATATTGTCCCACCTTTGTAAAGAAATTAGGTGTACGTGATTTGTTTGGTGAATCTGCACGGGATGATGAAATAGATCAACTATTTGATAAATATGGTTTATCTCCAAAAGAAATAGTAAAGAATGTGATTGAATTAAAAAAAAGTGATAGAAAATGAAAATATTTTTAGATACTGCCAATATTGAGGCGATAAAAAAATATCATCGAACTTGGAATAGTAGATGGTATTACTACAAATCCAAGTCTTCTTTTGAAAGAAAATTCTAGTGATCCAATTGACCTAATGAAAAAGATTGTCAAACTTGTAGATGGCCCAGTAAGTTTGGAGATAGTTGCAATTGAGTTTGATGAGATAATCGAGGAATCGTTAAAACTTGCTAATTATGGTGATAATGTGGTAGTGAAAATTCCTATGAGTAGTGTAGGTTTAAAGGCTATTAACTTTTTAACTAAAAAAAACATCAAAACTAATGTAACACTGATTTTTTCTGCAAATCAAGCATTACTTGCAGCAAAAGCTGGGGCAACCTATGTAAGTCCATTTATTGGACGGTTAGATGATATCGGGTATGATGGATTAACCTTGATAAGTGACATTGTACAAATTTTTACAAACTATGATATATCTACACAAGTGCTTGTTGCCAGCATTCGCCATCCTATTCATGTAATAGAATCCGCCAAACTTGGTGCAGATGTTGCTACATTGCCACCTGAAATACTTCAAAAAATGATCCATCATACATTGACTGATAAGGGTTTGGATGTCTTTTTGGCGGATTGGGAAAAACTAAAAAAAGGAAACCCAAATTTACAATTTTAATTTTTTATTTAGAATATCATAAATTTATTTGTCTTTACATACTCACTGACTCTCGCATTTTCCTAACAAGACAACATTTCATTCAAGTGTTAATAATCCAAGGACTTTTTTTGGCAAATCTTGTAATCTCTTTTTAGATAATGATAAAGTTTTCTCATAGTTTAGGTATTTTAAATTATATCCAATACCTATTGCATCATTTATATCAGATCCTAAACCTATTGCAATCATTCTTATTCCAGATCTTTTATATGATAATACTGTTTTTCTAACCGCATCCATATCGGAGGGTTCTCCATCTGTTAGTGTTACAAAAATGTCTGGCTTGAACGAATTTATGACTGGTTGCAATATTCCATAAACCTCTGCTAGTGGTGTTCCTCCCAAAGGTTTTATTTTCATCAATCTCTTTGCATAAATTGATCCCCATCTAACATTTTGAGGTTTAACAATCCAACATTTAATAGCTCTTGATTCAGTGTTAAATGCATAGACAGAAAATTTTATTCCTAAATATTCTAAACCCTCACAAAGAGCTACTGCTGCTTTTTTATATTCAATTTCGTTGTCTTCTATGCTACTTGAAAGGTCAAGTAGAATTGAAATTTTGACATTTATTGAAATCTTTTTATCATTTATGAAAACTTTTTGTTGTCTTTCAATATAATGTTCCATTTCTATTTCTTCACCTTGATAATCATAATTTTCTTTCCAACCTGATTTCCACTCTTTCAATGCTGTTTTTACTTTATTAATTAAATTATAATCATAAATCCTATTTTCATCAATGTCTATATCATTGTCAGGTATTGTAATTGAAAGATTTTCTATAGTCTCATAACCTTTATTGTCATTTTTCTTGCTTTCTTTAACTAGAACTTTAAATTCTTCTTTTATATCTTTTCCTTGTTCTATATCTTTCCCTAATTTTTCAATTTCTATTTCTTTGCTTTTTAATTTAACAATTTTTTCTATCTGATTTATAACTTCTTCATGACTCATAGAGAGACCGAACTTATTTTTTGGCATGATAAGAGGAATTGGAGGCATAGACATTAGTGAATCTATTTGAAGTATCTTTATTATCTTGTCTTGTCTCACTTTCAAGCAACTTTTGGTCTTCGGAAGGGTTCATCTGTTTATTGTTTTTTTTATAGTTTTTAACATATTCTTTTATTATATTTTGTGCATATTCTGAGGCTCTCTGAATTCTTTCATTCTCTCCACCATAAATTTCCCCTTTGACAAATCCTGTTAAAAAAAATTGAGAAAAAGCTTCAATAATTTTAATTTTCCCATGGAGTGAATTTAGCAGAGGTTTGTTATTTCCTGATAATGATTCAAAAAATATAATTTCTTTTATCATTCCCCTCCATTCATCAAGGCCCAAAATTTCCACTCTCTTGGTTTCTATTATATTAAAAATATATCCAAATGCTATATCGGTATCATATATTTTAAATGAATATTTTAATCTCATTGATTCATACCATAATAACGTTCTCCATTGTCGATATTTTTGAAATGTATTACCATAAAAATATTCTAACTCAGGTAGAGTTATTTTCTTTTTTTCAATATTTGTAGATGTTTTTCTTTCCCTTGAAATGATTACTGTTACATCATTAATGTTTGACCATCTTCTTGCTAAAAAAGTAGATATTTCTAATAAAACATCATTCCTAATAGTTACATCTTCAATTTCAGTATCATTATCTTTTATGTAGGTTTTTATTGATTATTCATTTTTTTACTATTATCTACTTCGGTTGATCCTCTTGTTGTTACATCCCCATTTTTCTTTCCTTTTCCTTTTACGTTCCAGAAAATCGACAATTTAGGTCAAACTCGATTAAATAAAGATTGATGTTATAATGTCCATCACTTTTCTATATTCTATTTCTCCCCATTGATGATATACATTTGCAAAAACTATTTCTGCAGCATCTTTTGGATTGGTATTATTAGTGATAAGTTTTGAAAATGCTATAGTTTCTCTTATACTTGGACTGTAAAAAATTTCCTCTAATGATGCTGCTCTTCTTAAATTATTAGCTAATTTTATTGCACTTCTTACTATTTCTTCATCAGTATAATTTAAATCGACATGTTTTTTTATTATTTCTAATTCTGTATTTTCTGGAGGATAGTCTAACATTATTCTAATAGGAAATCTGCTTATTATCTGAGGAGGTAATTCTTTTGTTCCTACATGGGATAGAGGATTTATTGTCCCAATCGAAAACCAACCATCTTTTGCCACTATTGTTTGACCTTCTGATTCTTTTAAAACAATCTGTCTTCTATCATCCAAAGCTTCATCTAATCTGAGTAATACATCCGGTTCTGCTGCATTAAGCTCATCTAAATATAATAGATTTCCTTCAGTCATTGAACGAACTAAAATTCCATTAACAAAATTTATTTGACCATTATCGATGGTGTTTGTTCCAATCAAATGAGATTCTCTGGTTCTAAGACTAAAATTAACTGAGAATAGTTCTTTGTCTATTGAATTAGCAAATTTTCTTACCAAAGACGTTTTACCTGTGCCTTTAGGACCAATAATTAAAACAAATAATCCAAGTCTATATGCTTTATCTAATATATTAAGAGCATTGTTCCAATCTAAATATTCTATAATATTAGTATTAATATTTCTATTACCATTGTTGTAATTGGCTGCTGCTGCTGGTGCAGATATCAATTTAAACTTTCTGGCCACTCTATCTAATTAAAATATATCGCATTTTTTTCGATAATTGCCAATCTTTATATGAAGATTAACTTGATTTTTATAGATATTAAAGGCGTAATCTACCATTTGCATTGATTATTGACAAAAATTCATTTTTTGTATTTATATTTTCCTTGAATACTCCTTCTACTGCAGATGTAGTAAATTCAGCCGTACTTGATTGGGTCCCTCTAGCAAATACGCATGTATGTATAGCTTTTATAACAACCCCTATTCCTTTTGGCTCTAATCTACTATTAATTTCTTCAAGAATTTGATGAGTTAATCTCTCTTGTAATTGAGGCTTTGATGAAACTTTGTCTATAAGTCTTTGAAATTTGGATAATCCAAAAATTTTATTGTCAGGAATATATCCTATTGCAACTTCTCCAAAAAAAGGAAGTAAATGGTGTTCACAAAATGAAAATAATCGCAAATGATTTCCAATTATCATGTCATCGTGATCGGCCTTAAATGTAGTAAATTTATCATAAGTTCTTTTCCGTAAAAGCTCATCACCAAACAATCTTAATCGTCTACAAGTTTCTTTATCATATTTGTCATTATCACCGCCTATTAATCTATAATATCCATTAATTATTTTATCAAGTTCATCGGATTTATTATCACAATAACTTTATTCTATTTTCTTTTTATCATGTATGTTTATCTTTATCAATCATTTTTATTCTATTTTCTTTATATGAAAATTATTATAAATGGATCAATTATAATACTTATTGTTAAATTATTTCTTAATTCGTTATTTTTTTACCTATTTAAATTTGATAGAATGAATATTAATGTGTATCCACTGACCTAGTTATATATGTATGTTCGTTTTTAGGTATTGACATGATAATTCGAAATCATTGTATAATAAAATGTGTGTAATATCTGGTATGAATAAGAGCAAAAAGTTGCAATGAATAAAATATGAATTTATCTTGTATGCAATATTTGAATGAGGTAAATTTGATTATAATATCGCTTAATAATTAAGAATTTATATCGTTGTTACAAATATATCATGATTTTAAAAATAATTACAGATTACATATATACAAATCCTATTTTTAAAGGATATTTAGTAATTTGGTATTAGTATTTGTTGAATTAAAATTTCCAATTATCAAATTATTTGCTCTGAAATGATAATATTTATAGAACAAATAAATTAAAATAACTATTAATTTTTTATGTGATTTTTTATTTCTAGTTGTAATAAAAGTGAAGATTTAAAAAAATGCGCATCTCTTATAGATGGTGGCGCCATTATTATTTTCCCAACAGATACTGTATATGGTATCGGATGTGATCCATTAAATGATGATTCTGTTTTAAAACTTTTCAAAATCAAAAATCGCCCATTAGGTAAATACCTGCCTATTTTGACAAACGATATATCCAATTTATCGCAAATGGTTGAAGTCACAGAAGAAGCAAAAATACTAATTAATCATTTTTGGCCAGGTCAATTAACATTGATACTTAAAACTACAAAATAATTCTTTGACTTCCAGATATGCTTTTGATAAAACCATTGCTATTAGAATTCCTGATAATACATGTACTACAAATTTAATACAAATGACTAAGAATAAATTATTGGTGGGAACTAGTGCCAATTTATCTGAACATTCTCCTTTTACTAACATTAATGACCTAAAAACAGTCATTTACAGGATTATGATGCGTATAGTTTATGAGGATAAAGAAAGAATAAGAGCATGGAGAAAAAATGAGAATAGGTAGAGGAAGAACAATAGCAGAAGATGGATCAACATCAGGAAAACAACAGACTATCAAATAATTCATTACATATTTCTACTATTGTTGATCTTGTAGAAATTAATAATCCAAAAATAAAAAGAGAGGGCATAATTCCAAAAGAAAAGATTTTTGCAACATTAAAAGAAAATTTGCCATGAAAAGAAAGATAGAAAAAGGTGACAGTTTTGGAATTTAATTTTATTGCAACAACCTTTAGGTATAAAGAAGATGATCTTATGGATGAATTAAAAGAGACTATTTTATGAATTTGGGGATTTGTCTGCAACATATACATACTACAAATATCGATGGCATTGTTATAGGACTATTCTGTGATGGATCCTGTTAAATTTATATTTTATTTAAGAGAAAAGTTAAAAGATGTTCCTTGGGAGATAAGATATTTATTAAGATTTCTTCCAATTGAAAAGGTAGTATTAACTGATATTTTGGAAATAAAAGAAATCTCTATCGAATTAATGAAAAAAATACCATTTGATGATTCTTTTAAAATTCTAATTGAAAAAAGACATACCAATTTAAAAAAAATAAATATTATAAATGAAATAGCTCCTTTTATATCAAGAAAGGTTGATTTAACAAATCCCTGTTGGATTCTTTTGATAGAAATAATAGGAAAATATACTGGAGTTTCAGTTATAAATAACGACCTTTTATTTAGCTCGATGATTGAAAAACGATCTTTTGAATAATTAAAATTAAACAATATTTAATTTAACGGAATTTCAATTATTTTAAAGCTATTGCGGATCTCTCGATAAGAAATTTTTGAAATTCAAAATCATCTTTAAAATATACAGATTTCCAAATCTTTTAAATCTTTATTGAAAAAAAGTTTAAGTATGTATAATTTTTTAGCCTTTGAGATTTGAACTAGAGTATTGTCATAATCTTCCTTTCCATAGTTTTTTAAATCGATATATGCATTTTTAATATCTGTTAAACATTTGGAAAATAAAATACAAATAAAGCTATTATTGCTTTTATTATCATTTACCATTTGAAATGCATATGAAATTTGATCGGTATAACAAATTCTTAACAAAAATTCAATATCAAAATTTTTTATTTCTCTTTCCTCCTTCCTCTTTATTTCCTCATTAATTATTTTTATAATACCAAATATATGATCCAATCCAAAAACAATGTTTGCATTTACAATTACAAGGTTAACATCCTTATGAATAGATCTAATTTTATCATATAATTTTTTTATATCATTATCTAAAAGAAAAAATCCTTTAACTAATACTTTTAATTCTTCACATTGATATATGTCTTTAAATCCTTCCTCTTCCTCTACTTCATCATTTTTGTTCAAATATTGAATAAGTTATCTCTTTCCAATTTTTATTTTTAACGCAAAAATTCATTATCATGGTGTATCTACAAATTATTTGTCTTGAAAAGTAATGGATTAGGAAATTCGTATTGGAATGAAGTTATTGATGTATTGAGAAATATTATTCCTGTCTATGACAAAGTAAATAGTGTTGTTTCATTAGGTAAAGATAATGATTTTAGAAAAGAAGGAATCATGAAAAGTATTCGACTCGGGAAATATTATTCTTGATGCTGGCTCGGGTTTTGGGAATATGTCAAAAACAGTGTTAGATAATGTTTCTAAAGATGTTACCATTTTTTTTTATGATCCTATATATGAAATGCTAAATAAAGTCAAAGATAATATAAATATCTGTATAATTGCCATTTAGATATTTTTTATGCAGTGGGGTTTTTGAAAAAATTCCTTTTAAAAGTAATACATTTGACGCAGTTTTATGTGGCTACTCACTCAGAGATGCAATAGAACTAGATATTGCAATTGACGAATTACATCGAGTTTTAAAAAAAGATGGTAGATTGGTAATTGTAGATTTGGGAAAACCGGATAATTTTATATCACGAATTTTAGTTTCTTTATATTTAAAATATTTCTTGGCAATATTGGCTTTTTCTGTCGCAGGAAAAAAAGGGATTCCTTTTAAAACACTTTATGGTACTTTTTTAAGATGGCCTAAAAATCAGGATTTAAACAACATGTTATCAAAAAGTTTTTCTAAAGTGAGTTTAAGAAAAAATTATTAGGAGGATCAATTGTTGTTGTTGCATATAAATGAACATTTTTGATTATTTTATATTAAATTTAATCCGACTTTACTAGTCTTTGTAAAATAAAAAAATTCATTATCATTAAATGTACATTTATTATTTATATTGAAGAAAACTAAGGAAAATTTTTAAATCGTCACTTTCAAACAGTTTTTATTGACATATCAAAATAATGTAAAATCTATATTTGAAGATGCTTTTAAAAATAAACCAAGGTAATTACAGAAGAAATTGCAAAAAATATTCTTACAGATTATGATATTAAAGTACCACGTTTTGCTCTAGTTAAAGATGTTGAAAATGCTGTAAAAGAAGCTAATTCTATCGGATATCCTCTTGTTGCTAAAATAGTATCTCCACAAATTCTTCATAAAACTGATGTAGGAGGTGTTAAAATCGATCTTAAAAATGAAGAGGATGTTAAAATCTGCATTTAATGATATGTATGTACGACTTTCAAAAGAATATGATGTAAAAGGTATATTGCTTGAAAAAATGGTTCCAAAAGGAGTTGAAATGATTGTAGGTTTACAAAATGACCCTCAATTTGGACCTGTCATAATGGTTGGACTTGGCGGCATTTTTACTGAACTTTTCAAAGATGTATCATTTAGAGTTCTTCCAATTACAAAGGATGATGCCTTGGAAATGATAGAAGAACTCCAAGGTAAAATGTTACTCAAAGGTTACAGGGGTTCTCAACCCATTAATTTGGATATGCTGAGCAATGCTCTTGTTAATATCGGAAAATTGGGATTTGATATTTCTCCTTATTATGAAAGCATTGATTTTAATCCTATTATTGTATATCCTGATAGTTATTATGTGGCTGATGCAAAGATTTTGTTGAGTGACAATCCCAAATATGATGTTATATCTACGGCACAACCAAATTCTACCCATATGGATTTATTCTTTAATGCAAAATCTATCGCATTAATTGGTGCTTCCCCTGAAGTGGGCAAAGTTGGTAATTCAGTATTGGAATCATTAGTTAAGCATGATTATAAAGGAAAAGTTTTTCCTGTAAATGCTAAAGGCTACCCTGAAATAATGGGTCTAAAGGCATATAAAAGTCTGGATGAAATTTCCGAACCAATTGATGTAGTAGTTGTTACTGTTGATCTCAAATTTGTTCCTGACTTGATTGAAAATATGTGGACAAAAGGAAATTCACAATGTAGTTATAATTTCAGGCGGAGGTAAAGAATTAGGAGGCGAAAGAGCAGAAATAGAACAACAAATCAAAGATCTATCTGCCAAATTGAATATACGTATTATCGGACCTAATTGTATTGGTATGTTCAACGGAGAAAATAGACTTGATTGCGCATTCCAAGGCCATGAAAGAATGCTAAGGCCGAAAAATGGAAATGTTGCATTTCTTTCACAGAGCGGTACTATTGGTATTGCATTTATGGAACACTCTGCACCATTTGGTATGAGTAAAATGATTTCTTATGGTAATAGATCGGATGTTGATGAAGCCGATATGATATGGTATTTATCTGAAGATCCTCAAACAAAAGTTATTGGTCTTTATGTTGAAGGACTAGGAGATGGCAGAAAATTTGTTAATACTGCTAAAAAAGTAATTTCAGAAAGAAAAAAACCAATTGTTGTATTTAAAAATGGAAGAACTACTAGAGGTGCAAAACAAGCTGCCTCTCATACCGGTTCATTAGGTGGAACATATACAGTTGTTAAAGGAGCATTTTCTCAAAGCGGCATTATATCTGTAGATAGTTATGATGAGTTGACTGCTTCATTAAAAGCTCTTTCATGGCAGCCTGTACCTAAAGGGAATAAAGTAGCAATGGTAACAAATGGTGCTGGACCAATCATTGCTGCCATTGATCAATTTGAAAGGCTTGGCTTTGAAGTAGCAAATCTTGGAGATCAAAGTATATCTGCATTCAAATCTCACTATCCTCCTACATATGTTATCGGCAATCCTTGTGATATTACAGGGTCAGCAAATGCTGCTGATTACAAATTTGCAATCCAAACTTTTATGGATGATCCTAATGTAGATATTGTAATGCCTTGGTTTGTATTTCAGGACGATCCTCTTGAAGAAGATATCATAGAAATTCTTGCAGAATTTAATAAACAAAGAAAAAAACCGATATTAATAGGCGCATTAGGTGGACCATTTACTCAAAAGATGGCCAATAAATTGGAAGAGAATCAAATTCCTGTTTATCTATCTGTAAATACATGGGCAACAGCAGCCGGCTCTTTGGCCAAATGGTCTCTTTTATCTAACAAACAATAACAATTTTTTACTCTATTTTTTATATTTGGTATTTGGAAAAACTTAATAGAGTTGACAACCTATTATAATATATCATGGAAAGTGCTCAACAAACTAAAGTCGTCGATGTGACTTTAAAAGCTGCCGAAAAAGTTATGGAATTTATGAAACAAGAAGGCAAAGATAATCTCTATTTACGAGTATATGTTACAGGAGGAGGATGCTCTGGACTCTCATATGGAATGGGATTTGAAGAAAATCCGGATGAGGATGATATGGTTTTGGAACAAAATGGCGTAAAATTTTAGTTGATAACTATAGTCAAAAATATCTAAAGGGAGCAAATGTAGATTATATTGAAAGTTTGATGGGTTCGGGATTTAAAATTTCTAACCCTAATGTAACAAAAAGTTGTTCATGTGGGCATTCATTCTCCACTGAATAATCTTTTAAATTAATATCTTTATTTTAATTTTTAATACATTTTTTAATGATTCTAATAAAAAGAAAAATATTAGCATTTTATTTTGTGTTATCGTTTAAGGCCAAATACCTCTAAGTTTTATAGCTTCTGCTACTCTTTTTACTGCGGATGCAATACTTGCTGTACGCATATTTGTATTATATTGTAAATGCGCATTATAAACATCCTCTAAATGCTTTTGTCAATATACCATCTAATCTTTCATTAACATAGTTTTCTGTCCAATATTCTCGTCTCAAATTCTGTAACCATTCAAAATATGATACTGTGACACCTCCACTATTTGCAAGAACATCGGGAATTACTAAAACCCTATTTTGATAAAGAATATCATCTGCTTCTGGAGTTGTGGGACCGTTTGCAGCTTCAGCGATTATTTTGGTATTAATTTTTGAAGCATTGTCTTTTGTGATTTGATTTTCCAGCGCTGCTGGAATTAAGACAGTACATTCGGTTGTTAAAAGATTCTTCATTTGTTATATCTGTTGAACCTTTAAATCCTTTTACTGATTTATTTTCATTTTTATACTTAATTAAATCATCTGCTTTAAAACCATTTTTGTTTATTATTGCACCTTTTGTGTCTGAAACAGCAATAATCTTGGCACCTTGTTCTTCAACTAGTTTCGCTGCAAATTGACCGGCGTTACCAAAGCCTTGAACTACCACTGTTGCATCATTCATTAGGATATTTAATTTATTTGCTGCTTCTCTAACTGTAATGGCCACACCTCTGCCTGTTGCTTCGGTTCTCCCTAATGATCCTCCTATAGGTATTGGCTTACCGGTAATAATTTCAGGTTGCATGTAATTTCCCTTCAGTGTAGAATAGGTATCCATAATCCAGGACATTTCTTCACCACCCGTGTAAACATCAGGTGCTGGTATATCAGTATGTGGACCTATAATATCAGATATTGAATATGCATATCTTCTTGTTAATCGTTCAAGCTCCATTTTAGACAATTCCTTTGGATTGCAAATTATACCGCCTTTTCCACCACCAAGAGGAATATCTACAATAGCACATTTCCATGTCATCCACATGGAAAGAGCCATGACTTCTTCGATAGATACTTGAGGATGATATCTTATACCACCTTTAAATGGCCCTCTTGCATCATTATGCTGAGATCTATATCCTGTAAATACTTCTATAGTTCCATCATCCATTTTAACCGGTAGAGAAACAGTAAGTATTCTCTTTGGTTTTGATAGAATCTTGTGAATACCTGGATCTAAATTAATTAATTTTGCAGTTTCTTCTAATTGTTTTAGCGCCATTTGATAAGGATTGTCACTGAAATTATGATCTGATACGGAATTCGTCATTACAATAACACACAAAAATGTGATATATTTAAGTCTTGGTCTAAATACAATATACACATCTTGATTTTTTTTGTAAAAAGATGCTTTGTTATCTTCTATAAAATTCGCGTTATCCAAAGATCAATTATTATTAATTTAACAAATTTCAAATTTACATTATGGGAATTGTAAATCTAATTCATTTAACAATTGCGAAAAAAGTCTTCAAAGGGAATAAAAATATTATAAGATATAGGTTAATTTTTAGGAATCGATTAATGAATAATTGTTTAATTATAGATTCATCAAAGTTATTATAAATTCAACTAGGGTTTATTGGTCTAAATTTCCATTAATTGAAGATTTATGTATATTATTTGATAATTTTATGCAAGTTAATTATGTCAGATATAAAATTATTTATATTAAATACAGTTATATAATAAAGCAATACAAATATTTTAATTTAAAATTTTATGATTATTGAATTAATTTCAATATTATGTAAATATTTTAACGTATTTCACAATGATACTATTTTCGTATAGTAAGAAACATATTCTATTTAATGGTTATTATAAATTACTTATCATGAGTTCAAAGAAATCTGAAAAATCTGATAAACCAGAAGATAAAAAGGATAAATCAGCAATATCTGAAATAAATAACATGCAGAAAATGATAAAGGATTTAACTGCCAAACTAAATAAATTAAAAACAACATTTAAAACTAAAGACGAAACTGCAAAAAAAGAATAATATAGATATGGTTAAAAAATAATTTCCAGTAAATATTATTTATTAATATAAAAACTCTTTAATACCTTTTTTAAATGGCCATAATAAACAACGTTACTCGGCAACCATCCAAATAAAAATACAAGCAAGCAAGTTACAATACAGGATATTTTCAATCAAGTTATACAATGTAATAATAAATCTATATTAATTAATATCAAATATTACTTTTGAACTCTTTTGATAAATGTTAAATCCATTATTTCGTTTAAAGCTTCAAATACTGAAGAGATTGATGATTTTAAAGAAATCCCAAAATTAGTTGAAAAAATGGTTAAATCTTATTCAAAATCTTATACAGATCATAATTTTAGTTTTAGAATTTTATTGCCTAGATCAAAAGATTCTCAAAGGATTAATAACCAGACTAAAAAATTGGGATTACAGATTCAAAATGAATTTTTACTTGGCATAAGAAAATTCAAATTAAAACCTAACATTCGAGAATTAAGGTATATTCATGATGAAGATCACTTTGGATGGTTATTGGTTGATCCATCAATTTATGAAACACTATAATTTAAAAAATTTTCTCCCCTATGTTTTACCTTCCCCTATTTTTACTTCTGATTCTATTTTTGTTATTTTAATTATTAAACTTGAAATTATTAATCCTAAAATACAACCACCAATTAGGTCAGAGAAATATTGTTGTAAAAGATATAGTTTTGTAATTCCTATCAATGTAGGAAAAAATAAAATAAAACCTTTGGCAAAACTGGGTGATCTATTGTAGACTAATCCTGCAATAATAAAACAAAATGCGGTTGTAGATGCTAAATGATTTGATGGATATGAATAATTTTGAGCAAAGGGCATAAAACTATCTTTTTCTAAAGTAAATTTATCCGGGAGGTTAATAAGGGGTTTAAAAACTATCGTGGCAGGTATTTGATTTACTGCAAATAATGGTTTTGCATATGTTACTGTTATGGTAATTACAACTATTGAAATTAATATAATCAATCCAAAACGCCTTGTTTTCTTGATTATTGTTAAAATAAATCCCATTATCATTAGGTTGATTGTATCTGATAAGGTTGTTACAATTATTACTATTAAATCGCTTTGTGCATTTTTAGGTACATTTTTAAAATAATCTAAAAGAAAATTATCAAGGTTTTTTATCACTCCTGTAATGGCTAATAATGTAATTATAGCAAAACATAATAGAAATAATAGAATATGCGAATATTTTACATTCCAAAAAGGATTGTAATGGATATGGATATTGTTTTTTTGATTCATATAAAAACTTATTTGTACAATTTCATTTTTTAATGATTAAATTATGATTGAATCTGGTTTTAATTTTATTAAAAAACTTTTGACTCTTCTTTTAATTTTTCAGCAGAATGAGGATCTTTATCTACATAGTATTTGACCATTCCAAGTTTCAATACCTTTAAAGATAATAATGCGCATTTTATTCTTGCAGGTCCCAAATTAGTCAAACCAATATTCTCAAGAATATCATTTTTTGTAATATCTTTGATTGTTGTCAATGGTTTATTTGATACCATCTCCGTAAGCATCGAAGCACTGGCTTGACTTATTGCACAACCCCTTCCATCAAATTTGATATCCGTAATAGTATCATTTTCAACCTTCAAATCAATCGAAATTTCATCACCACATAATGGATTGCTATCATGTATTCTAACATCGGGTTCCTCTATTTTTCCCTTATTTCTCGGATTTCTATAATGATCCAATATCATTTCTCTATAAATGTCTTCACTCATACCTTGAATATTCTCCTAACATGATTTAAAGCATCTACAAATATATCAATTTCTTCCTTTGTGTTATAAATATATACACTTGCTCTTGACGATGCAATAATGTCTAATTTTTCCATTAAAACTTGAGCACAATGATGACCAGATCGTATCGCCACTCCAAAATCATTTAAAATTGTAGCACAATCATGCGGGTGAATCCCATCAAGATTAAATGATACTAATCCACCCCTATCATCTATATCTGGAGGTCCATAGATTTTGATATCTTTTATATCTTTAATATTATTATAAAGGTATTTCATAAGTTCTTTTTCATGTTCCCTTACGTTTTCCATTCCGATATTCTTTAGATATTCTATTGCAGCATTGAATCCTATTACATCTGCAATATTGGGTGTTCCACCTTCAAACCTGTAAGGTAAATCATTAAAAACAGTGGATTCTTTGTGAACCTCTTTTATCATATCTCCCCCGGTAATAAACGGAGGCATACATTCTAGTATCTCTTTTTTTACATATAGTATACCTACCCCAGTTGGACCCAACATCTTATGTGCAGAAAATGCCAAAAAATCACAATCTAAATCTTGTACATCCGTATTTAAATGGGGAACTGATTGAGCCCCGTCTAAAACAACTGGAATATCTTTTTCATGAGCTATTTTAATAATATCTTTAACAGGATATATCGTTCCCAAGACATTTGACATGTGGCTTAAAGAAACAAGTTTGGTTTCTCCACTTTTGCCTTTATCTTTTAAAAAATTTAAAAACGATTCCATATTTAAATACCCATTGTCATCAGTATCTATATAATTTATTTTTGCTCCCTGATGATTACACAACATTTGCCATGGTACTATGTTGCTATGGTGTTCGTAATCTGTTAAAAGGATTTTATTTCCCTTCTTAATGTTATTTCTTCCCCAGCTATATGCAATTAAGTTGATAGATTCTGTAGTATTGCGCGTAAAAATAATTTCTTCAGAGTATTTTGCATTAATAAATTTACGAATATTTTCTCTAGTTTTTTCATATTCTTCTGTAGCTTCATCAGCTATCTGATATACAGCCCTGTGAATATTTGAATTATATTCTGAATAATATTTACAAATTGCATCGATAACTTGTTTTGGTTTTTGTGTAGTTGCAGCGTTATCCAAGTATACTAATTTTTTTCCATTTGTTAAACATCTCTTTAATATAGGGAAATCTTGCCTTATTTTATAAACATCCAGCAGCGCTTGCATTATTACTATCTATTTCTGCATTTTAAGATATAAACCTAGTATATGCCTGAATTTGTAGGTTAATTTTGCTAACAACGATGAATTAATTAATATTTTTTTGTTATTTTTTTATTGTAGGATCATAAAGCCAACATTTTACTTGATTGCCGTCTATGTTTATATCTGGAGGAGTATTTTCACAAATATTCATTGCCTGTGGACACCGATCTTTAAATCTGCATCCTTGTTTTATATCTAGTAAATTAGGTGATTCTCCTGCAATAAACTGGATTGTATTTTTGGTAGTTGATGTGATTTTTGGAATTGATTTTATCAAGGCTTGAGTATAAGGATGTAAAGGTGTTTTGATTATTGTTTTTATATCAGAAATTTCTACTGCTTGTCCAGCATACATAATAATAACTTTATCAACTACATTTGGAATCAAGGATAAATCATGAGTTATTAGAATTATTTTCAATTTCTTGGCATTTTTCATATTTTTAAGAAGGGCAATGATCTGTGACTGTGTTATTACATCTAAAGCAGTAGTGGGTTCATCTGCAATTAGTATTGAAGGTTCAAGCAATAAAGAATTTGCAATTACAATTCTTTGCTTCATTCCTCCACTTAACTCATGTTGAAATCTTTTGGTTATACTGCGGGTCAAGTCCAACTGCGATTAAAGATTCTTTTATTATGGCATCATATTTTCTGCCACTATCTCTTATTTTGTGAACTTTTAAAATTTCCTTCATTTGTTTTTCAATAGAAAAAACTGGATCCAAACTATTCATGGAACCTTGAAATATCATGGAAATTTCTTTCCATCTAAAAATTTCATCAAATACCTTTTCAGGCATATTTAATACATCTTGACCTTTAATTATGGCATTTCCTGATCGAACATATCCATTCTCAGGTAATGATCTTATTAAAGCAAGTGCCAAAGTACTTTTGCCAGATCCTGATTCTCCCACTATTCCAATTGATTGTCCATCGTCAACCTCAAATGAAATATCTTCTACAGCTGTAAATATTCCCAATTTAGTTTTATAATCTATTGTTAGATTTTTTATAGATAATTTTTTCATCTTTACTACTCGTAATATTTCCCGTTCCTTACTTTTTATATTTTTTAATCATTATTTGTCGATACACTTTGATGTCTCCATTCAATGTATTTAATTTTGCATGTTGAACAATTAAAACCTATTTATACAATTAAAATATTTTTTACAACTAATTATAATGTGTGCAAGCACCATATAATTTTCCATTACCAATACAAATAACAAAATTAACACTACTATTAATATTCATATGTAAAAAGAAAAAACCATTGTTTTAATAATTTAAACTACCCCTAAATATATAACAATATGGCCGAATTTCTAATAACATGTGTCAAAAAAGATGAACATGGTATAATAATACAAGTTGGAATAGATAATAAAATGTATGAAGTTGAAAAAATTGCAGATGAAATTTGGAATAACAAAAACAGTTATTTTATTAATGCAATGGGTATTAGAGTAAAAGTTTTTGCATTCAGACATACTCAAACAAACAAGCCATATTTAAGTACCAGCTCCAATGCTAAATTTCCGAATAGTTTAAACTTTATACCAAAATGTATGTGATAGTTTCCTCTACTTTTTTTAGATTTCTTTAATTATATTCTATTGTAGATTTTCTAACTTGATATATTCAAAATCCGTAGACTAAGATCATTTCTTGCGATAGTCTACAAAAAGAGTCATCCAATGTATCAAATATAGTGATGATTTGAACTTTTTTATAACCGAAAATTAATCGTCAAAGCATTTATTTTTTATCATTACAACTAACAGCAGTTTCCTGTTATAATTTTCTCATAGATAAAAGAAAAGATGTCTTTATTTTCAAAACTAGAAAACCAGAAGATAACATATTCTACCCATTGGCTCTGTTCACTTAACAATAAATCTATAGCTCGAAGGCGTTCCATCTCCTTTATGAACTCCAGAAATAGAACACCTTCAGAGTATATTGGTTATGGTTTGTATTTTTACTTTTCAGGTGTATCTTTAAGAAAAGCAGCAGCGGATAGGCTATCAGCAGATTGCTTTATCAAAAGAAATCATGTTTCTATTTGGAATTGGATCCAAAAATATAATCCTCAGAAAATATCCTCTCTAAGAAAAAGAAAATCTCTCTGAATATTCTTGTATACAAAGATGAAACTGTAATTAAAGTTGGGTCAGAATACATTTGGATATGGTGGGTGCTACTATCGAACCTGAAAGCAAAGAAATCCTCAGAATGAGCATATCAAAAGAGCGGAGTATGTTTGTGGCAGAGCGAATTCTATCTGATATCGTCGATAAACATGGTCGACAACCAGCCAGTTTCCACAGATGGAGGTAACATGGTATCCTCAGCAAGCCTGTCAGTTTTTAAAACTTGATCATCATTACATTCTTTTGTATATAAGGATGAGAAAAGCGTTATTGAAAGAACTATACAGTACATCAAAGATAGAACAATGAATGTTTTGATGACGATTATTTTCCGTGCCGAAAAAAGAAATGTAAACTAAAACATGTGATTAATTGGCTTAATCTTTTTGTAGATTATCATAACAGGGAATTATGTCTTAAGTGAACAGAGTCCACCCATTGTATGTAATGCATATATAGTGTTTGTAGATATTTATTTGTTCAATATAATAATCAATGTACTTTGAATATATTTTAATTCTGGAATTCATAATGGAAATTAAATGATCAAATCTAATTCGATTCTCGAGGATATAGCATATAATAAAAAGTTAAATTTGGATAGATCGTTAATAGTGGATGATCAACATTTTTTTGATGAATGTCAAGATATTTAACTGTTAAGTATAATTAAATTAAAGTGGAAAGTGATATTGAAAACTCCTATTTGTACTTTTGATGCTAAAACTGGTATATTATGTAACATGTGTGAAAATAGACTTGCTTCTGGACAAATAACAAGTTCTGATGTAGATGGATTCTATTATTCTTACAAAATTAGCTCTGAAAAATTCAGAAATAGATAAAATGACTTTCATTGGTTCAAAAGAAATAGATGATGAAGTAATTTTATATTTTAAAAGTTCAGATTTCAGAACAATTCGTTCAAATGCGAAATTGATTGATTTAATTCGCCAGGCTTTTAAAAAGAATATTTGGATAGTGGAGTCTGATTCTAATGACAGACGATTTTTAGAAAATTTATTTTATCCTATACGGATTGATAATTTCAATTTCGTATGGCTTCCTGACGGACACAAGTTAACAAGAGTAGTGATCGATAAAAAAATAAACAGTATGCAAGAAATAACTCTGGAAAAAATAAAAAAAATATCACTATCACTTAAAAAAATAGAGTTAGTTGTGGATACAGAATAATAAAAAGAACCTTTACAATAAATATAAAGATAAATGAATTTAAAAATAAAGATTAATTAATTATTTATGACTTTGGATAAATTCAACAAATTATCAAAAAGAACTCATTTTTCAAAAGAATTAAAAAATTTAAAAATTGGTTCTGAAATCAGAGTTGCTGGATGGATTGAAGATTTCCGCGATATAGGAAAATTAGGATTTCTAACCTTGAGAGATGTAACCGGTACAACACAATCTGTTCTATTTGGAGATAATTTAGTAAAAGCAAAAACTATACCCAGGCAAAGCAGTATTCTAATATCAGGCATAATCCAACCAACTAAATCAAAAAATTTTGAAATTGAAGTGTTGGTTAAGGAGATATATGTTTATTCAGAGGCAACTCAATCTCTACCCATAGATCCAACAGGAAGAATAGAATCTAATTTGGATAATCGGTTGGATTCCAGAGCACTAGATTTACGAAATCCAAAAATTTCAAAAATTTTCTTGTTACGATCCAAAGTATTAAAAATTATACGAGATTATTTTATTTTAAATAACTTTATAGAGGTAAACACGCCAAAAATCATTGGAAGTGCTAGTGAAGGAGGTTCAAATCTTTTTTCATTTGATTATTTTAAAAGAAAAGGATATTTGGCTCAAAGTCCGCAATTGTATAAAGAGCAACTTGTACTTTCACTTGATAGGGTATTTGAAATTGCACCTTATTTCAGGGCAGAAAATTCCCACACGGTACGACATATTAGTGAATTTCTTAGTGTGGATATCGAAGCTGCCTTTCTAGATTATTTTGATATTATGAATATAATTGAAGAACTTGTAAAAGTGATATTAAAATCTCTAAAAGAATCAGATTATCAAATAGATCTTTCTTTTATACAAACTAAGTCAATTGCCGATTTTATCAATTCCCCTTTTCCTCGTTTGAGTTATGAACAATGTATAAAAGATCTTCAAAAGATGGGTGAAAAGATAAATTTTGGAGATGATCTACTTGATGCCTCTTTGAGAAAACTTGGGGAAAAATATAATAATTTTTTTTTTATTATTGATTGGCCAATAAAGCTAAAACCATTCTATATACATGAGCATGACGAAAATCCCCTATTATCAAAATCTTTTGATCTGCAATTTGGATACCTTGAGTTAGTATCAGGTGGAACCAGACAGCATGATATAAACAAACTCAAATCTAGATTGCAAAATCAGGGGTTATCTATAGACAGTTTTACAAATCATTTAAGATCATTTGAATGGGGTATGCCTCCTCACTCTGGAGGAGGTTTGGGGTTTGATAGATTTATGATGGTTTTATGCAATTCATCTAATATAAGAGAAGTAGTGTTATATCCTCGAGATACATCCAGAATTAGTCCGTAACAATTAACTCCATTTCCTCTACAGCCCCACTATCAACATATATAAAACATTTTGTCTCATCTGTTATTGTTGAATTAATTATCCAAGGAACAGGATTTAATTCCATATATTTTATATCTGTTTTTGATGGCATGGGATTTGAAGGATGAGTATGATATATTCCTACTACAGATAGATTTAAAGATTCTATTTTTTTATAAACTGCAAAAAGTTTTTCATCATTTATTGTAAATTTGATATTGGATTTTTCATCATTTTCCATCGGCATTATTTTTGTAACAATAAATTGAGCATTATTTCTTTTACCAACGAGAATCGCACATGATTCTAATGGTTTATTTTTTTGTGAAAGATTATTCAAAAGGATAAAATGATTTTTGTTTAATAAGATTTTAAGAGATTCCATGTAAACTGGTTATTTTCTAACATGTATTTGAATTAGTATAGAAAGTATTCTTAACCATTTTTATTTTTAAAAGCATTTAAAATAAATAAACTATTATTATACTTGATTTCTTTTTTATTTGTATATACATATGACGGATTGGGACTTGCTCATACCTGGAGCTGGCTTGACAACTATTGGTGCTGCTGGAGTGACAATTGCGTTATCTGGAATAGCTGCAACCTTTTTAGAAGGCATGCATGCCGTTTCACTTTTATGTATGTTTTTTGGTTTGATTATGTTAAGTGGAGGATTATTCAAAGACGGTTTCCCTAGATTAAAAAAAGCAAAAAAAGCCGCTGCAGTTATTTTAACATTATTTATTATTATTGGGTTAATAGGTGCGTATCAAGTAGGCAGTAGGGTTCCCTCAATATTTTCATTTGTAGGGATTCTTGCCATTATTAGTATTCCATCTCTAATAATTATTATTGCATCATATAAAAAACATCAATATTTAAACAAAATCACGATTGCATGTATTTCTTTAATGATTGTTGGCTCTGGAATTATCATATCTACTTCATGGATAGCTGGGAGTAGTAATCCTGCTACCGCGGGATCTGAAAAAAAAGCAGATAATTCAACTCAACAATCGATTCCAAAAGTTATTAATGCTCCAATTTTTCACGCTACAATTCTTCCCGGTGCTTCAGCAAAAGGAAATCCTAGTTTTATGCCTGCAGTAATCACGGTTAAAAAAGGTTATGCTATAGAATGGACTAATCGCGACAATGTTCCTCATACCGTTACTAGTTTTAAAGATAGTGGCAAATCTTTTGATTCATCTATAATACTAAGTAATAAAAAATATGTTTTAGATACATCAACTTTAAAAGGATCAGAATATGATTATTTCTGTACTATACATACATTTATGAAAGGCAAAATCATATTAAAATAATCCTTAGCAAATTTTTATTTTTATCTAAAATGCATGGGCTTTTTGCTTAATTCCAAATGTTCACTTTTTCCTTTTATATGATGCCTAAAGATGTGTAAAATTATTATTATATAGATGCTTTTAACCATTTTTCCGATCTTTGTAGATAGTCAAATTCTTAAAACAAACTTCTCGATATGCATAAAAGAAAGCATTGTTTTAATACCATATACCTTTTTCCATGATCATCTTTCCTTATTTCAAAATCATTTCTTTGTGTTAAAACAGATAGATTCTAACAATATAAATCCAAGATTCTAGTTTAACTTGTACCTATCACTTACACAGATAAAAAAGAGTCCATCGTCTTCAAGATTCTAAAACCTCCCTACCATAACACATATACATCATCGTATAACTATTTGTCAGTATATTATTTTTATACTGTCTGATTTTTATGGCTTTGACCAATTTGGGTTTTTCCATCATGAACGTATTGGTCAGTATTTTCAGCAAGAACTTATTGCATTTTATATTTACTGTAGATATAGATTTAAGTATCCTTTATTTTGTTACTTCTTACTCCCCATCCATCTCACCTTATCCATGGACTCCTTTGCAATCAATATCAATAATATCTATTGCAGTTTGGTATAATCGTCATTGAATTCTATGTTGCGATAGTCATGATTTTATTTTAATCGTCTATCCATTCTTCTGCTTAGGGTAATTGAATTCAGAAAGGAAGATGATATTTACTTTCTGCTTGTACTTATGATAGTGAAAATTGCAAGTACACTTTTACATATTTTAGTAATAGCAATAGAAAGATATCAAGAATGAAAAGGCCTTCAAATTTTTATTTTTTTATCTCTTAATTCGTTATCTCACCTATCAACAACATCAAAACCAAGAAACCATATTTTACCACAACTATCTAGAGATTGGTTATAATATGACCATTTCATATACCAATTAGAACATACCAGATAATGTTGTATGGATTGAAATAATTATTAAATAAAGTTCAATTAAAAGAATAGTTATTTTTTTGAAAATATATTTTTTATAGAAGAGAGCACAAAGTTATTGTCTTTTGGTGAGTTATCTCCAATACATTCTGAACAAAGGGCACGTAAATTTTCTGGTCTGTTATCTTTTTTCGATCCATTAATATGTTGAAATTGAGGCTGATTTGAACCTGAAAGTTTTTTTGAACAACTTTGACACCTATTTTTCGATCTTTCCAATACAGTTTGTTTAATTCCCAGAGTAAGCTCCTTGTACTTTTCGCGATTTTTACTTTTGCTGTTATTTCCCGATGCATTTCCAAAAAAAGACAATATTTTATATATTCTTAATCTCACATAAATCCTTTTTTATTAAGAAAAAAAAGTTAATTTGTTTCGTTGGGTATATTTATTTGTGGTTGAAGAAAAAATAACATGTGCATATTGTGGAATAATAATATCTAGCAATGATACATGGCCGCATGTCGATGGAGACTCTAACATAGGAGTAAAAAAAATTGATTACTTTTGTTCTGAAAATCATAAAATCACTTTTTTATCATCCTAGGTAAAACAATGATAAATCAAAGTATATGCAGTTACTAGATATTCACATCTTTTTATAAAATATTGTATATGCGTAATTTAGATTAAAAGTTCGCAACATAACTCCATTACCAAACACCATTTACAAACTAAAAAAATTTGCCAACCATGAACATTTTCTTGAGATGGAAATAGAGAGAATAGTTGTATAAGTTATTTTTGATTTTCGATTTTTTATTATGGATATTCAGTAGATCAAAAATTTTTTTTAGTATATGAATAAATTTTGTATAATTTATACCAATTAGTATAAGTCTGCTAAATCAAATACACCGTGATATCTTTTCTCCATCAGAAATAAACGCAGTTTAACGAAGATTATGTTTTATTACAATACTTTTCGATGATAGAATTATTTCAGCGTACTTTTACTAATTGGCATATAAATAAATCTCCCATATATTTTTCTCACTTTTTTTTGGTTTAAAGTTTTACATTCCTTGGAAAAATATTTAATGTAGATGATTTTAGCAATGAGAGCATATCAAGTTTATTTTCTAAACAATATAAAATAATATTTGCCTACGACATTTTTTCTACAACTTCAATATGACATTGATGTCCTCTGTGATTTTTATCAATTATTTTAGCTTCCTCCTCGGTTATTGGAAATTTTTCATCGGTCAGATGTTTTGGATCCTTTTCTAATAACACCATTTTACAATCATCACAAATTAATTGTTGAACAATCATACTTATAGAGAGAAGAATAAATTTTTTAAACTTTTAAAATTACTTTTAAATTCTTTTTCATATCAAAATATACTTTTGATAATATTTTTTAAATTTTACCAAAAATAATATTTAACAAATTATTTAGAACCTATGCTTTCTGCTAAAAAAATGATAAAATATCATAACATCACAGGATCAGTAAGGATTTGCGAGTTGAAAAGGACCTTCGTATTGAATCAAACATACGGAGCGATCTTTACAAACTACACTGTTAGAAGTAGAATAATTACTACATTTCGCATCAATAGCGCACTGAATATTTTGTTTAGTTTTTTGCTGTTGTTGTTGCGATTGATTGTTACATTTCGCATCAATAGCGCACTGAATATTTTGTTTAGTTTTTTGAGTTGCATCTTTACTATTAATGTTATGTAGAGAATGTCTTTTAACTGCAAATACATAATCTATATTTATAATTAAATTAAAAACAATAAAAGTAATTATTAAAATTGTTATAACATTTATCATAATCAATATATATAACTTTATTTAATATATTTAAAATTCTTAACTGAAATATGTCAAAGAAAACCAAATTGATATTATGTGATAAATTTCTATCATATTTAGATTAAATTATGTCATACTTCTTTTTGGGTATAGATTTTTAAAGAATTTTTTGGTTTTAGTTCCCTCCCATCACTATCTTATCTGTTTTTCTTTTGTGCATTTATTATACAAATATCATTGTAGGTTGTATTTCCCAAAATAAGTTAATGTTCATTTTTATACAAGACAAGAGAGTTTTGTATTCTTTTTCTTAGCCATTATAATAAAATTGGTATTATATTAGCACTTCATGGCTCAATAGATTTTATTTGGATGACTTTTTGTGCATATTAATAAATTTATTTTAGGACACACAAGAATATTTAAAATGGTTATTGAGGAGTAATGAAAATAAAGTTTCTATTTTATAAAAAGATTTACTATGAATCAATTGGCTCTGTTTACTTAAGATGTAGTTCCTTGTTATAATAATCTAAAATAAATCAAACCAATTCTGTACATGTTTTAATTTGCATTTCTTTTTTCGGCACGGAAAATAATCGTCATCAAAACATTCATTGTTCTATCTTTGATGTATTGCATAGTTCTTTCAATAACGCTTTTCTCATCCTTATATACAAAAGAATGAATATGATGAGTTAGTTTCAGGAATTTACATGCTTGCTGAGGATATCATGTTCCACCATCTGTGGAAACCGGATGTTCTCCATGTTCTTCTACAACATCCGAAAATAAATCGTTCAATAGCAACAAACATATTTTGTTCTTTTAATACGCTTATCCTGAGGATTTCTTTGCTTTCAAGTTCGATAGTAGCAACCCACCATATCCAAATGTATTCTGATCCGACTTTAATTACAGTCTCATCTCTTTGTAACAAGAATACTCGGAAACTTCTTTTTCTTAGAGAGGATATTTTTTGAGGATTATATTTTTGGATCCAATTCCAAATAGAAACATGATTTCTTTTGATAAAGCAATCTGCTGATAGCCTATCCGCTGCTGCTTTTCTTAAAGATACACCTGAAAAGTAAAAATATAAACCATAACCAATATACTCTGAAGGTGTTCTGCTGTTTCTGAAAATCACCTATGAAATAGGACATCTTTAAGTCTTTAGGCTTTCCTTAAGTGAACAGAGCCAATCAATTGTATTATTTATTTATTTATTTATTTTTTATGTACAACACCACTCATTTAGAAAATTCATGGCAGATCTTGAGTCTTTGAACACGATGTCGTTAACTTTGTTTTCATCATCTGGCAGTAAACCTTTAAAATCCGAAAGTTGGAGTGGGGTATTGTTAAGTGTGACAATAAATCGCATACCAGTCTCTTAATGCAGATTCTACTCCCAGAGGCGAATTTTCAACGATAATTGCTTGTGAAGGTTTTAGATTCAATCTCTCAAGCCCTCTCTGAAATGGATCTGGATCCGGTTTTCCATCTTTTAAATCCTCACCAGTTATTATTGCATCAAAATTGTTTAATCCGTTTTGCCCAAGTAGAGATTCTACTTCGTGTTTAGATGCTCCGCTAACGACTGCTTTGACACAATTATTACAATTTAAAGAATCTAATAAGTCCTTGACTCCGTCATATGCTTTAGCTTTTTGGATTTCTTTGAAAATCTGTTCTTTTCTTTTGTTGATTTTTTTTACAAGATTATCATCGATATTTTTATCATTTATTTTTTCTCGTTTGAACAGTTCTTTAACCAATTCAGAACCAGGCATCCCTTCAAGTAAAAAAATATTTTTCTTTTCGATTTCATAATTAAATTCTTCTTTAAAAACTATACGAAAAGCTTCTGCATGAAAAGGCATTGCATCAATCAATACACCATCCATATCAAACATTATTCCTTTCATTTAAAAATAACTACCGATAGGACATTATAGATGTGATCCTTTTCTGTACCTATTGTCTATTAATACAGACAACAATACTAATTATTTTGAAAAACTATTGGAAGACTTTTAAACTGCGTTTATATCCTCAAACTTAAATTTATAATTCAAGATAAATGAATTAATATATCGATTTATTGATAGTAAAATAATTTTTTACAACTGAACATGAATAGGAAAATATTAAATCATGTAATGCTTTTACCCATCATTAAAGTAAAATATGTAAGAATAAGCATACGTTATTACAAAAGAAAAGGATTTAACACTTGACAATTTTATTAAAATTTATACCTACATACAATAGAATTATATAAGATAACCTACGAGATAAGTATTAGTATAATAATACTCGGCAAAATTTACTTTAGTAATATGCAATTATGATAATTTAAATAATTAAAATTTCCTCGAACCATATAAATTATATAAACTAATGCAATTTCCATTTATTTAATTTCCAATCCATTAGATGATGGGAATATTCATATCCCTTTTATCGATTAATTTAATAGAAAAAGTTGAAAAAGGGAAGAAGTATTAATATCAAAAGTAAGTATCTTTGTAAGATAGAGTTTTAGGTATTTGTGTATAGTAATAAAATAGTAGGAAAGGGGAAAGGGGAAATGCCATCTGCGAAAAAAATATGTATTGTGTGTGAAAAAAATATAACCATAACCAGAGGTAAAGATATAAAAAGATGCCAACAGTGCAATAATACTGTTTGTAATGATCATATCAATATTTGTAGAATATGTAACCAAGTAATATGCGATAATGAATTACGAAAATGCGATTATTGTCCATTTGATCAATGTAAAAATTGTACGTCAAAATATAGAAAAAACTCTGATCAATCTTATTCATTCTGCTGTACAGAATGCGTTAATACACGTAATAGTAAATAATGGAAATTATCAAAAATAATACACCGGCTAATCCATATATAGTATATTTCTTTGATATCCAATTTAAATAAATTGGCTAAAATTTATGCGCACAATATATTTATCAATAAAAAGGTTAAGATATATAAGTCTGGTTGCGGACACCGATGATATTTAATGTTATATCACAAATCTTGTAACTACACTCTAAGTTGTTAAGAAAAAATTCTTGATTGCTACTTGATGCTTCATCCATTATCTAAAAGAATAGTTGAGGAGAAAACAATCAATGAATTGTTGCTATCGAACTTGAAAATAAAGAAATCCTCGGAATGAGCATATCTAAAGAGTGAAATATGTTTGTGATCACAGAGCGATATATTTCAGATGTTGTATATGAATATGGAGAGCATCCAGTTTTAACAGCAGATGGTGATACTTGGTATCCTCAAGCTTGCAGATCCTTGAAAATTAATCATCGTTTACATTCGTCTTATGAGAAAAGCCTGATAGAAAGAACAATGCAGTACATAAAAGATAGAACAGAAAGTCTTTGATGACTACTTTCCTTGTAAAAAAGAACAAGTGTAGATTAAATCATATAAAACAATGGCTTGGGTTATTTGTTTATCAACATAATAAAGAAATATTATCTTAAGTTAACAGCACCTAAAGTTCTATTGAAAAAAGGACATATTCTAAGAAACCTATAAGTCATATCCCAGAAAAATGATTTGCAAAAGTGGAAGAACAGCGTTAGTTATGGAAAAAGATGGATTGTAGAAACCGTATTTTCTTGTATAAAAAGAACGTTTGGTAGAGATACGTTTATTTGATTAAACTGAAAAATAGGATACAGGAAATGATGCTAAAAGCATCACTGTATAACAAAATAATTTCTATTTAGACAAAACAGGTAGTAAATTCAGAGATTTTAATAATCATGCAACAAAGCAGTTTCCGGTATAAATCGATAACTTAATTACCCTACCTTAGCAAATACCTTAAATAAGCAAACATGACCATGCAATGTATAAATAAACATTATCTAAATATCAATATCTTCTTCACAAATTAAATGCCAATAATTCAGTTAACGATTCAACTGCGGATTTAAATGATAAGGTAACAACCGAAGAAAATGGCTCTGTTTACTTAAGATGTAATTCCTTGTTATAATAATCTAGAATAAATCAAACCAATTCTGTACATGTTTTGATTTGCATTTCTTTTTTCGGCACGGAAAATAATCGTCATCAAAACATTCATTATTCTATAATGATACACTGTTTTGTTCTTTCTATCAGGCTTTTCTCATAAGAAGAATGAATGTGATGGATAAGTTTTAAAAACTTGCAGGCTTGCGGGTACCAAGACCGCCATCTGAGGAAACAGAATGTAATCCATACTTGTTTACTACTTGCGACAGAATTCGCTCAGCCACCACAAACATGTTTCGCTCTTTTGATATATCAATTGCGAGGATTTCTTTATCATTTGGCTCAATAACTATCCAAAGCCATGTTAGTTCAGAACCTGCTTTTATCGCAGTTTCATCTTTTTGTATACAAGGATATTCAAGGATTTTCTTATTCTTGCGATATTTATTTGGTTTGTACTTTTGAATCCACTTCCAGATTGATACGTGACTTATTTTTATCATTTTTAAGAAAGATAATGCTTTGGCAGTGTTTCTAAATGATAAACCTAAAAATTACAAGTACAATCCATAACCTATAATTTGTGAAGGCGTTCTGTTTCTAGATCGCATAAAAGACATGGTCATTTTAAAGCTATAGGTTTTTCCTTAAGTTAACAGTGCCAAACTTTAGCATTCTTTCTTACTTTAATGCAGGGCAAGATTCCATTGTCCGTCAGATATCTAAAAATGTCATTACTATCATAAGCACCATCCCCGAATAGTTTGCCTATTGCTGTGGTCATGCTATCGGATGTTATAATATTATCAACCAATTCTGGTAACGCCTTGCTATCATCATGAACGTGCTCGTCCGTGACCTTTATCGAAAGAATTTTCTTGGTCTTGATATCCACTGCCACATGTATTTTCAAATATCCTTTCTTTCTTACATTCCATTTGTCTCTCATCCATTGACCTCTATTGGTAATCTTGATATCGGTAATATCTATTGCAATGATGATATCCTCATCTTCAAATTCCTTACTTTTGTCATCCTCTTTTATCTTGATGTCTAACTTGTTTATCCTTCTGCTTATTGTACTGTAATTAGGAATTGAAGGTACTTTTCCTTTAGCATGGCCTTGTGCAATCCCTTCTTTAGTTTGTCTAAATGGCAAATGAAAGTATACTTTAGCATACCCGAGCAAAAGAAGAAGAAAGGTATCAGGATAATGAAATGGGTCACCGATTTTGTCTTTATTCATCTCTTTTAATTCAGTATCCCAGTTGTCACTAACATCAAAGCCTATCAGTATTTCACCACGTCTAACAAGAGATTGATTGTAGACGGACCAATTCACATGTTTTGTTAGTTAGAGTTAGCTAAATGTATTTGGAAAGTGGGAGTCATGCAACAAAGCACCGGAAACATTTTTCCTCAGTTTATATATTGATAATCAATCAACAGGCTCGAGGTTTAGTTAAATTTAAAAGGGATTGGGCATGTAAATCGCTTTTAGATCTGTTTTCACATGCAATAATGGTGCTGTATTGGCCAATAAAGATGTAGAAATAGCAAATACGGCGGGATACTGCAAGAAAAATTTTCTTCGGTTGGAGCCTCATGATTCAACCAATATATTTTACTAAAAGTATTGTAAGCATAGACGATTTAACAATAATTTTTTCTTATACTTTTATATCAGTCATAAATTATGAGTCGTTCATGTAAACACAGTTACTTTGGCAAATAGGTTAAATTAATAATGCAATGTATAACTTGCAAGACATTGATATTGTAATCTATCTAAACAAGTATTTTGTCGTTATCTCTGCATAATCCATAACAAAGATACTAGTAGATGGCTATATCATGGTGTAAGTAAATTTGAATGTAAATATATAGATGTATCTTTAAATGAACCTAATACGTTACGATATATTATTATATAAAAGATTAAATCTTAAAACTATGAGCTGTATTGAGGAAATTAAAGATAAATTTACACAATATGATAACGCACTGAAAACTTGTTTTCCAAAAGTTGATCCAAAACTAATTACCGGTATACTCAGAGTGATGAAAGAAGGAAAAGAGCCAATGTTTACAATGGAAGTTTTTTTGAATACAAATATCCACATTGATGAATTACGAGACTTGATAGCCAAAAAAACAGGGGAAGTAGCTACATTTTACGATGATGGATATCATATGGTATCTGCACATAAAGTAAATTTAGAAATGGTTCATGAAATTTCTCAACACGACGATGTAGATGAGATAAGAGGCACCTATATACAAAAGGGTACAGCATCTATAGGCCCAACATTGGAAAGATCCCATGATGATGAATATTGGGAAGGTCAGAAAGAATAACGTTTTTTGAAATAACAACTATTAAAGAAAAAATATTTATTTTTTAATAGTCTTTGATACTAGTAAGGGTTGAAATACTACAAAAAGTATTTTTACAGTAGTACATCATAATTTATCCCATAATGTTTATTATCTATTATATAGATGATAAACCTACTTTTTAACAAATATTACAGCCTTCATTTAAACTGAACTTCGAGAATACAAAAATCAATGTATATCTAAACTTCTTTGTATAATTCTATATTATGATTCCTAAATTTAACTGAAATAATATTTTGTTTATCAAAAGAATTGCGAATTTATTATATAATTAGACAAAAAGATAATTATACCTACGCATAACCTAGTTGTTCTCTGTAGTAGATTCATTCGACAATGTAGAGAATGAACGAGATTCTTGCGAGATACCAATTCGTTATATAGGTTCGTCAAATGCTCGTCAAATGCCCGCTGAACTCTGATAGAAGCATAATTTCAATTATAAATATTATAACTTTCAGCAGAAATTGAGGTTATACCATTCAAAACAATCGTGATCAATGAAGTAAAATATTTATATGATTAAGAAAGGCTTTAAATCTATCAGGATATCTTTTTTTGGTTTCAGGAGACTTAATCGCATACATAAAGCGAGAGCATGGATTTTGAAAGTTATTATTGCTTTGATGTCGGGAGGAAGGCTGCATTTTCAATTATATTTATGAATGGAACTAAAACATACAGAAATGTAATGGACCGAGTTGGGTTAATATTGGTATCGGTCGTTATAGTGGAACCTTGAATTTTTTCCATTTTATGAAAACCTTATCCTTTATAAGCAATAAAGCGATTGTTATTGGATCTGGACCTGATGGGCTTGGTGCTGATATCGGTCCTCTAAAGTAGATTCTATTGATTTATAAATAAGACGCCAATATATATTATATTATTGAATTTCGAAGAGCCGTTTTAAAATTTATCCTATTGGTGATACAGGGTTTCACTTTTTCCATGCTACTTTGTTGCAATTACCATTTCATCCTATTAATCCTTTATCTTTAAGACTAGTTAATTCTTTATCCAAATATTCTCGAAGACCTTTTATTGTCTCATATTTGATGTATTTATGGCCTCTAACATCAAACTTTATCTCTTCTGCATCCTTACTAATAGTATAGTGGGTATATTTTTTCCCCAAGCATACCCTACTTCTAGATAAACATTCGGATTTGAGCCAGTTAATTCTGCGATAAGTACATTTGCTTTTTCTATTTTGATTTTAACCTGTGTAAGAATATCTCCTATAAAAGATTCCATATCGATTCGTTCGCAAAGGAAACCTGCATTCCTAACCGGTTCTTGAATGCCAAAGTAAAATACATCTTCCATGTCTTTTTTAAATGGCATAGTCTACAAACACGCTAGGTTTTTCAGTAAATTCCTTCCCTGCTGTTTCTATTTCTTTGTTATTAAATGAATGAGGAGTACTTAAAGGAAAAATTTTTTTATTTGGAAAAGTTAACAAATATCCCCATGATTTATTTAATTTTGAAGCATAGAGTGCGCCAGATAGTTGTTTTTCAAAAATAGATCGGAGACGCTCAACTCGCCCTAAGTCTCTATCTATAATTGTGATTTGATTGAGATCTGTTGGAATATTTCCTGATTGCAAACTATCTAAAATTCCGGCAAATAAGGAAAGAGCAGATTCAATTTCATCCAAACCCGACTTAATACCATGAAAAGTCATTGCTAAATGATTAGTATTTGGATCCTCCATAGATAATATTTCCAAAACTCTTTTTGAAAATTGTCGAATTTGTGGATAACTAAAACTTTCTAATTGGCATACCCCTACGAATAGGACGGAACATGCTCGGATGCTGCTATTGCCAGGCACGAATTGGTAATTTCCATCTTGGTATTCTCAAACTTGACGTTTGACCTAATACTTTAGCTACATCATAATCCGCACCATAAAAATCTTGGGCATATTTTAATGCGATTACATCAGACTCTATATCTTTGATATCACCGTACTCTAATCTTAAATTCAATATTAATGGATTCATTTGCCTTATTTTTTATCTTGTTTATATTATTATTAACATTATAATCAGTCTCTTCTTCTTTTTTCTCAATTTTTGATACATTCAAAGATTCGAATAACTTTTGCAATCCATCATCCCAATTTGGAAATAAGTCGACTTGTTGTATATCTTGTAGGTTAGGATAAGGAATTTTGCAATCATCTAATCTAACTGGTGTTGCAAAGATCCCTGGAGGATATCTATCGGCATAATTCAATGCAAATTTATATTCAGTTTGGATAACGCCAATTTTTTTAATAGAAGTTGAGGAAAAAATGGGAATAAAATATCTACTATTTTTTATTGCATCCTTAATTTCCTCTTTCCAATTTTGTCCTGGAAGTATAGTATATTTGTCTAGCCATGGCTTCAAACCTGCCTTCTTTAAATCATTGCAAAGTCTTTTTGCAGATACAGAATCTTCTCTTTCATAGCTAATAAAAACAGTCTTGGCAGGTTTATTATCGCTCATGGGCTATAGTCACAATATTTATCGACAATAAAGTTAAATTCCTTTTGGTTGCAATATCATGCTCTTATTTTCAAAATGGAGATTTGAACTATTTGATAGAAGATTGATATAGCGTATTTTTATATATCGAATTACACAAAAAATAACGAATCAAGAAAATAAGTATTTTTTAATTTTACTTATGGTATGTATTTTTAAAAGTATTGCTCTTAAATATACAGGAAAAGGAGGGACTTGTTATTAAACCAGCCCATGAAGGAAAGGGCCCCGTTAACTTAAGACCTATGTAAACACACGATTATATACTCGTAAAATATTTGTGATTTCTTTGCTCTATAAAATTGCAGTAAATTTGCGTCTTTCTTTGCACTTGATTATAAATTCGAAATACCAGTATTGATATTATATGGGAAATTAATTCCAGTTTTGTATCTCAAGTATATTTTCAGCATGTATTACGTGTTGGAATTGTATTAACTAAAATATATCTAAACCTGCTTTATTCTCAATCAAAGAAATAGATCAATCCGTTTCTGTTCTTCTTGTAACTGATATTCATTGAATGTTTTAACAAACGGCAAGCCATATTATAACAGTAACAATAAAGTAACAATAACAGTTGAAATCATAATCGACAATAAGCATAATTTATTGGATAGTTAATAAATCCCGTTCTAGATCACCTGAGACTTGTTTCCCTTCTTTCCTTCTGTAGTATCTCTAATAGTTTTGCTTTATGACGTTCTGGATCTTTGAGTCTAATGTGATCTTCAATACTTTCCAATTGAAGGTATTCTATTTTAGGATCTTCCTTGCAATAATAAAAGAATGGTTTATAATTTTGTAAGTCCTATTAAAGGTCTACATATACTTTCTTCAAGGGAATGCTCATTTTGTTGTCTAGAATCAGAAGCAAAGAATTTTTCAATATCCTCTTTAGTATATTTATAAGATGAAGAATTATACCAATTAACATAAATATCCGAACTACGCTTTTGTCATCTGTTTATTTTTGATAAATGCTTATAGCTAAGTTAATCCATTATCATCCATATTCATTTGACTCTTACCAGAGAATCGTTTGAAAAGATCTACAGATATGAACGAGATATAAAAGCAAAGGAAAGAATGCTTCTTGTTCTCAACGTAGTTTATCAAGGGAAGGTATCTGCTCAGGTAGCCAGAGACCTTCATCGAAGTAAAGTCTTGGGCTTCAGATTGGTTAAAAAGATATGATAAAGAAGGCATAGAAGGATTAAAAACCAGACCTAAAAGCGGCAGACCATCCGAATATCAGAAGAGATCATGTATCAGATTAAGAAAGAACTAAAAGAAAGCAACCAAGGTTGGACCACAAAACAGGCAGAAGAGTTAATTGTAAAGAAAAGCGGGATAAAATATCATTATATCCATATATACCGCATCCTTCGTAAATGGGGATTTAAACAGAAGGTACCAAGAAAAGTACATGTTAATACTGCATCCCTAGAGGAAAAGGAGGCTTTCAAAAAAAGGTCACAGAAATACTTGTGGATAAGCATATCCAAGAACAAGAACCGCAAGAACCGCAAGAACAAGACGCTGCGGATTTACGGTAGTATCCTTAGACGAATCATTTTTCTTTTATGATTCTCTTGTAAGACGCGTTTGGATTGTACAAGATAAAAGACCAATAGTCCGAGTAACAGGCTCGCACCAACGTTCATGTGTTTTTGGAGCAGTAAGCATGGAAGGAAAGAAGAAGAAGAAGCAGCTATTCAGACAGTACGATGAATTCAACGGCGATACATTCCTCGAATTCTTAAAGAAAATACATGCTAAATTTCAAAAATGCTATTTGTTTATGGATAAAGCAACGCCTCATTATACATGCAAGAAAGTAATCAAATATTTTGAAGATAACAAGGATACGCTAATCCCAGTATATCTTCCCACTGCATCACCTGAGTTTATGGTAATGGAAAAGGTATGGAATATAGCAAAGCGAGATCTGCTTGTTCTAAAGTACTATTCATCATTTGCAGATTTAAAGAATAAGATATCTGCCTATTTCAGGACAAAAAGATTCAATCTTAATATGAGGAACTATCTATTAAGGGAGGTTCGATAACATATGCTAATTGGTATAGAATATTTATTGCAGGTAATTGTTGTCTATGTTTTATACCAATTTGTAAGTTCACTAAATTAAATAATTAAAATTGATTGTTTATTATGCAAATTATGATTTTCATCGTAGATGATTTTTTATTGTAAAAGTCGCTACAAATATAACTGATCGTTAGTGTAAGTTTACTAATCTGGTATATCATTAATAATAGGACATAATAGTCATATTTGAATATAGTTTGCTAAAAATATAGAATAATTTTAACTTTTTTTAAATCATGCAACAAAGCAGATTATATTCAACCAAATGGAGTTTGAATATAAATTACATATTGCATCGACCACTTATCCTCTTATACATTGTGATATCAAAAGTAACTACTATAGCATATAGAAATCAAATGTATGTTCTTTGACTACTTTTTCTTCATACATATTTTCTTTACCTTTTACCCATTTTATGGCTGCTTATCTTGGATATGATGATAATAGGTTGTATGAGTATAGCAAAAAGATATTGAGAACAATATAGTTATCCAATAAAAAGATATAAAAATATCTCCGAAGAATGAGTTAATTTATTGTGTTCAGCTTTTATAGGTAGCAATCGTGATGCTTTTATTGCTGGCAATACACCTGCAAGAATACTAAGGCCTACAGAAATTATCCATACTCTGATCATTCCATCTGCAAGATAAATAGGAGGATTAGATTGTCCACTGCCTGTTGATTTCATGACATTAGTTAAAGCATAACCAAACCCAATTCCTGTTAATAGCCCTATTGTTGCTCCAAAAATTCCAATCAATAAAGCCTCGACCAAAAAAAGAAATAATATGTGTCTATTAAGTGCACCAATAGCCTTCAATGTGCCAATTTCTCGTGTTCTTTCGATAACAGAGGTGTAAAGTGTAGTAATAACCCCTACTGCTCCTACAATCAAAGCAACAATTCCAATGCTTGTGAGAAAAGCCCTGATTCCTGCAGTGAATTGCTGTATTGTCTTTAATATGGCCTTTACGGTAGTGATTCCGATATTATTACCATAGAGATTCTGTATCTCCTTTTCTACGTCATCTACAACGCTAGAAGTTTTCGCAATTACAAATAATGAATCATATTTGCCTGATTTTTGAAGAAGTGAATTTCCAGCCTGCAGGTTGATAACAATACCATTATCTATTGTAGGATTACCAGTTTCTTTCATAATGCCTGTTACCATAAAGTTCTTTGTTCTTGTTTTTGTCTACCTGAGATAGGGTCAACAAAAGAGTATGTAACTTTAGCACTACGACCTAAAGATAAAAATGGATTAGCATCCCCTGGTGGATGAGCAACATCTTGAGCCACAACCATCGATGAAGGATTGGTTGGCTGCAGTGTAGAGCCTTCAGCATATTCTAATGTTGGTGCAATAATTCGAAGTTTTTGTGGTTCCATAGACAAAATTGCACCTGTTTTAGATTCACTTGAAGATTCTACTGTGCTGCACCTCTATAAGTTAGGGATAACATCACTAACTAAAGGAAGTGACTGTATTCTGTTTACCACTGCAGAATTTAAAGTAATTTTAGGTGCAGTTGGAACGCCACCTCCGCTCCACCTACCGCCTCCTGGACCACCGCCTCCGCCCTTGCTGGGAGTTACTATACGAAAAGTATATTTGGTGCCAAATTACTGAACTGTTTATTAAATGCTTCAGTAAATCCAGCACCAATTCCATTAACTGCAACTAAAAGTGCACTTCCAACCATTACCATTAAAATTGTAAGAATGGACCTAACCTTTCTATCCCATATAGATTCAAAGGATAAAGTAAAAATTTCTTTAAAATTCAATTATTTATTTTCCTCTCCTTTATTCTTCTAATACTCATTATTCTCCGCAACCTATATCTTGTTATTATTCTTTCTGTCAATGATCCTTTCGTCAAATTATTAGTATTAGTAGATTAGCATTAGTAAGGAGAAGAAATATCATCTAGGAATAGTTCCATATCTTTGCTGTTTTGATCTGCTGAAAACATTGATTTGGACCTTCTACTCCTCCTTCTCCTAACAAGAAATAGAACTATCGCTACGGCGATGATAACTATGGCTAGAAAAACTATCATAATGCTGCTGCTGCTGATACCACCAATACCACCATGAGATACCACCTTTTGTATGCGATTGGATTGGGTTTCATAGTCTAATGAACTATTTACTATTAGTTGGTGCTGGATTTTTCAAATCATCACTATATGTAATTTTCAGTGCAATAGGGTGAATACCAGGTTTGATTGTAGCCATGGTCTTGTTGTCTACATTTATTGGAATACTAAAAGGCAGAGGTGAATCCACAGAAAGGTCTCCAAGATACTGTGAAGGCGGCAAGATGGAAATAAAGGTCTTGTCAGTATTATTGGATTTTACCATCTGGACATTAGTAAACAGCCCAACGATATTTCCTTCATTTAAAATATTCCCAACAATATTTGGTTTACCACCTAATAAAGTTAATACCGACATCATATACCCGCAACTTTTATATCTCCACTGATATATGCTCCTATATTGAGAATATCAGTCTTTGATTGTCCTGCTGATATATAATCTACAGTCAATGTAAATACAGCAGGTTGACCAACCATACTTGAAGAGGCAAAAACTTTTGTAGGTAAATTTATCTTTGATTGAGGTGATATGGATGGAAATGTCCATCTAGAATCTCCAAGCATCTGTATAGAGCTTGATTGAGAAGTCAGAGTAGCCACAACATTAGTTATTGGCTTTTAGTATCACTATTAGCAAGTGTAAGGTTCATATCCTGTATTTTACCTGATGTTATTATTAAGGCATTTTCATTATTAGTTGTGACATTTAAAACCGATTGGGGAGGAGTTGGCGATATTACTAATCCAATTGGGATATTTGAAATCTGTTGATTACCATATGCATCCCCATAAGTTATCTGGAATATTCATATTTTGAATAGTCTCACCAGCAGAGAACTTGGATAAATACAGTGATTTATTTCTGCTATAGAGCCATTTGCAGGTCAATAGTTCCAATATCAAATGTTGTAGCCCTAGTATTTACAGCTGCAGGATTAGAAGATGATGTTGGGCTTGCAGTGCCCCTGTATTTGATGTACTGGTGTTGCTGCTTGAATTAGCGAATGTATTACACATGCTGCCACCTTGAAGTCTTACTAGAAGTTATACCTGTAACTGTAACAACAACACCTGATGCAGTTGCACTCCCTTTGTTTTTAATCAATATTTTTAATTGATTAGATGCAGATGGAATTAATTGTGAATTTTCGGATACGGCATCCAAAATAACCTTTCCAGTAAGTCTAAAAGGTACAATAATTGTTGTCGAAAGTTGACCGATTTGATTTATTTTTGTATACTTGAGAATAAGAGATGTAGAATATCCTCCCACTTTAGCCTGTTTTAAAACATTCATATCAAAATAAAGAGCAAATGTATTCCCTGCCTTTACAATAGAATAAGCACTTGCCACAGATTGAGTAGTTCCATTATTTTTTCCTTCTATTGATGTAAAGCCGCCTGAAGAAGGCATATTAAGGTAACCTGTCACCCCAGTGATATCAGATCTTCCGCTATTTACTAATACTACAGCAAGTGTTGACGTACCATCTCCAGGACCAACCTCCTTCTTTACTGAATTATCATTAGATGTAGATGAAGAAGAGCTAAGATAATTTGTCCAGTATGCATCTAAAAATGCAGGAGCCCTGTCAGTATCCGGTCCACTGTTTGGAAAAGTAGAATAACTGTTGTTGTTGTTGGAAGATATTTGAGCAAAAGACATTGTGGTCATATGTGAACTTTCAGCCAAAGAAAAAAAAAGTAAAATTATAGGAATTATGAAAAATAGAATGGTTGTTGTAGTAGTTGTAGTTGTAGTATTTTTGGTAGTAGTTGTAGTTGTAGTATTTTTGGTAGTAGTTGTAGTGTAGAGTTTATTGCTGTTTTAAATCTATATCCGTATTTTATAGACCTATCACTAGGCTTTTTATTTTGGTATGCAATCATTATATCATTATGACCATTAATTGATGGTCTCTTTTTCGATTTGACCATCTTTAATTTCCCATAAATCTGTTTTTCTAAAGCCTTTAAAATATTTGATAAAGTATATTTTCTATTACTATGTGGTCCTTTAATTGATACAAACACAAAAACATCTTTGTTTACCGTAAAATTAATTTTCCTTAGAGATATTATTCGATTTGTATCTGATTCAAATACTTTAGAATGATTTTCGATTTTTAAGGCAGGTGAGTAACCATTATTAATAATATTTTCAAAACAATGATGATTAATAAAAGTAGTAATAATATTGTTATTATTCATATTAAGTGTCATCTGTTTTACTCCTATCTATATAACACATAATTCTTTGTTATCGCGATTTCTGATAACTTAAATTTTGATGTCATATTATATATTCTTATAGGCATATGAGTATTCCAATACTTATATGTGGTGGAAGCAATAACTCCAATATTTGGACATTAAAATGCATAACAAATAAAAATCTTAGATTTTTATACTCAATTCTATCTATACCAATTTGTATAAGTTCGCTAAATTAATTAATTAAAATTGATTGTCTCTTACCCAAGTTATGTGTCTAATAGTAGGGGATTTTTTATTGTAAAGTCACTATAAAACTACCCGATTGTTTAGCATACTTTTACTAATTGGTATAGATATAAATGAGGATTTAAAGTAGTATAACTATATTAGAGCCTATCCCAAAATTATCTTTCTATAGATGATCATACAGCAGGATAACTGTACCAATCCAAGATAATTCTCTACCTTCTTCTCATACCTTGTTAACAGTTTCCTGAACCTGTTATGCCATGAATTTGTTCTCTCTACAACCCATCTTTTTGCAGAATGCTTTTTCCTATTTGAGCAATGTTGTACTGTAATCTTGGCCTCTTGTTCTTCTTTTACTCCTCTTTTTCTCTTTGGAGGAATATGCAGTACATATCCTCGTTTGATTAGTTCTTGCTCTTCAGGTTCAGAATTGTATGCCTTATCTAAACATAGATGTTGAAGTTTTCTTCTTCTTCCTGTTCCTGTTTTAGTTTTATATGAGGTGGTGGTCGTTTGATAACTGCATTATCAACCACATCTGTTACCAGTTTGATGTCATGTGTGCTTGCTGAAGATATAACTACAGATATAGGGATTCCTTTTTTATCTGTTAAAATATGTCTTTTTGTGCCCAGTTTGCTTCTATCTGTAGGATTGTGTCCTGTCATCGCCCCCCTAAAGGCGACTTTATAGATATACTATCGATGGATTGCCATGTCCAGTTAATACCGATAAGATCATTATAGATTTTCAGTAATCTGATCCATCCCTTTTTGAATACATCTAATCTATTCCATTCCTGAAACCTACGGTGACAGGTAGAACCAGATCCGTATTCTTTGGGTAGCATCTTCCATTGGCATCCTGTTCTTAATATATAGAGAATTCCATCGATCACTTTTCTGTATCGAACAATTGGTCGGCCAACTGTCCTGAGAGGTTTCTCCTTTGGGAAAATACTTTTAATCTTATCCCATAATTCATCAGGAATCTTGAGTATGGTAGGATGTTTATTTTTCGTCTTTATCTTCTCCTTCTTCTGGATGCAGGTCACAGTTTAGCAAAAGAGGAAAAGAGCTATAATCCTATCGAATTTTGGGATAGGCTCTTAATATAATATATCAATTATCTCATACCTGCTAAATTCGTATCCAAGATAGATGATTTATAATAATAGACTTTTTGTTGTAAAACTTTTATCGATAATCTGAAACTATTTAGTGTGATTTGCTACTTATAAAATATATTAAGTTCTATAAATTGGTAACTATGAAATAACATCACATAACTAACATGATTCATAAACCACAATCTAGAATATCTTTCTATTAAGGATAACAAAAGATTTGGTAGCAATCAATTATTTATTTGAATATGTATATTGTATTGCTT
>CAWISD010000001.1:0-38926 GCA_963838615.1 uncultured Nitrososphaeraceae archaeon | reverse complement strand
TAAATGATATGCTATATCTTCTTGTAAAATAGTTGTGTTTGTTTATCATCATAACACATTTTCATCTCACTGTTGTAATTTATGATTATGAGGGATACATTCCTCCAGAATGCTTCCCAATGACGAAAAGAACCTTTTACACCTAATGCTTGAAGATACTGAAGTAGGATATGAAGCCAAGATAATCCTACTTAAAGATGAAGGATACACAGTACCAGCAAAGATCAAGAAAAATAACAAATCATCATGATCATAACATAAGAAAATGGATACGTCAGATTCAAATGGAACAAGGAATCGATGGCATTGTATCAAAAAAGCACAATCACAAACAGCACAAATTTACTGATGAAATAGAGAAAAAAATAGTTGATATAGCATCTGCAAATCCAAAATATTTATGGTTTGGCATTTTCCACATGGTCATTACGTGGGCTTCCCATGGCTGAGATTCTTATGCATGACCTAAAATTGCTAGATAGAATAAGCCATCATTCTGAAATAAGGAATATCCTTCTAAAGCATAAAATAAAATGGAAGGTCTAAAACTGTTTTATCAAATAAAAGCAATGACCCAGAGTACACTTTGAAAAAAAGTAATTGAACAGCTAAGGTACAACACACCATCAGATTCTGTGTTACTGTATGTAGATGAGAAAGGGCCAATAACCGCCAAAACTCATGGTGGATAATCTTGGTCATCAGTACAGGTAAAGATAAAAAAGAATCAAAAGATAAAAAGGCTACTAAATGTGTTTGGAGCATACGACCATACCAATGATAAGATGCACATGTATAATGCTATAAAAATAAGACAGGAAAACAGTTTGTTGACTTTTTAAAAAGAGTAGATAGAAGGTATGACAAGGTTATGCAATCCATCTTTGTTGTATTTGATAACCTTTCAGCGCATAAATCAAAGATGGTAAAGGAAGAAATATCCAAATGTTGCCCAAGAATAAAATTAGTTTTTCTGCCGGTAAGATCACCCAGACCTAATTTGATAGAAGTAGAAGATGGTCATGGTTACAAAGGCAAAACAATCAACAATTCTACATTCAAAGATGAACAAGAAATAGGTCGAACGGTTAGTAAGTGGAAGAATATCTATAATAAAAATCATGGCAGGGCGATCACAAATGTTTTACAATAGTATATACTTGTATGTGTACACAGCTGTTAAGAAAGACATCAAAACAGTTATCTTGCTTTGTAAAACCCAACCGTACAATCCGTATATAATTGGATTCAACGTTATGAGCCAAGGTATTATCGCAAAGAAGAAGAGGAGAAAAATATCTGAATTTTTTGTATATTAAAAAGATGAAACTCTAATTAAGATAGAGATCAATATGCCTGGTTATGATGAGTTGTATTTGATTCCATAGACAATGTAATTTTGGATGTGCAAATGTATTTGAAAAGATCTCTTGCATAATTAGAAACAATCTAGACCATTCCTTACGGATTTTATATTCTGTTTCTATCAACACTTGTTCATTATTCTATAGTTTACCAGTCCATCTACTATATCTGATATCCTATCATACTTTCTTAATTTATTTCTGAATATATCACTCTGTATTCTGTATTTTTTCAATCGACATATGGTATGCTCTATCACTATCCTCTTTTTGGAATGAATTTTGTTATACTTTTTTTCTTCTTCAGACAACTCGTCTTGATTTCTCTTCTTTTTATATGGTAGTGCGATGATAGTTGTTCTGGGAAATCCTTTTCTACTCCCAGATACCCAAGGTCATATACATTAACAACTTGTTTGGGAGTGATAGGATGATTCTTCTTATATTTTTATATCATAATCATGCCTTCTTCCTTTCTTGTGTTTTGCTTTATAAAGGATATAACCACGATTGTTAACCATAATCTGATTCTTTACAGTATGTCTTTTCTTCTTGCCTCAAGAATAGTACATTTTTCTTCTATCCTTATCTACAGGTCTTGATTGTATCTGTTGTTCTGTGGAATCTGTGAAAGACAGAAGGCCTGGGAAATACTCTTCAACTTCTTCTGTGGTGTTTGAAGCCTCTTTGTTACTCCATATATCTTCTGTGGGATAGGTAAGCATTGCCTTATCATATTCAATATTCAATCTTTTGTATGTCTCTACATACGTTGCTCTGATCAATGTCAAATAGAAAGCCTGTTAACGTGTAAGTTATGTAAAGACGATAGTACACTAAAAGCATCAAAAATCTGTCTCTTGTATCTAGTTTGAAAGGTCTACCTGCACCTACTTTCTTTCTCTTTCTCTGTCTTTTCTTTTGGATAACCGCTTGATCTCATGTTTTTCATATCTTTTTGCTACATCTTTATTGTAGATATCATCAAATTCTTGTAGTGTAAGGCCGGTAAATGACTTGAAAAGCGGTGGTTTTTTGGATAACCTATCATAGGAAAGCAAAGGGTTGACATATCATAGAAGAAATAGCGGTCATAAAGCTGTTTAGGTGCAATTATGCAAGAGATTACAGATGATTTAATTGCTGCAGTACAGTTTCTAAAACATTGATAATGAAATACGGGAAGATTCTTTATCCAGTGATGGTGCTAGAACATGTTATCCTCATCAAGCATGTAGATTCTTAAAGATATGCCACCATCTGCATTCATCTTTTGAGAAAAGCATTATTGAACGTACTAATACAATACATCAAAGCTAGAACTGATAATTTGATGATTACTTTTCATGTAGAAAAAAGAATGTAATAAAAAAGGCATTATAAATTGGTTAAATCTTTTTGGAGTTTCATAATAAGAAATAATGGATTATGTAAACATAGCCTATCACAGCGTAACAGATAGTTTAAGTAAACCTAATTTTATCTTATTTGATCAATATTTCGCAAACAGATGAAAATGATACGGAAAATAATTTATCTAATCAAATAACTAAAAATGAACAGCTACAAACAATTATAAACCTTTATGATTCTGGGATACCTTTAGAAATTATTGCATTACAGTTGGATATCGAATTATCCGAAGTCGATAGGGTTATCCATAATATAAATGATGAAAATGATTTAGAAAAAAAATATTCGAAAAATAATCCTATTAATTTGCCTAAATCTGTTTTTTATCTAGATGCAATAGTTGACATTAAAAAAATAGTATCTAATTCGCAATCGAATATGTGGAAGGCATTGAGGACAGATCCTATATTTACTTTTCCATTTGAAGAAACACAAGAACTTTTGAGCAAATATTCTAATACTAAAATCAAATCAATTATTTTGCATATAGATATAGTTGGTTCTACAAAATTATCTATGACTCTTCCAATAGAGCGCCTTTCCAAAATTATTCAAGCGTTTACTCAGGAAATGACTAAGATTATTAGACTTTATGGTGGTTATGTTTTAAAATATATTGGTGATGCAATAATCGGTTTTTTTAATATAAATACTGATAATTCATATCTTCCATGTATCAATGCAATTAATTGTGCAAAAACAATGATTAAGGTGATAAAACAAGGTTTCAATCCCGTTCTCAATCAATATGACTATCCTGAAATGGGTGTAAGAATAGGTATTGATTATGGGGAAAATGTTGTTGTAAAATATCTGCCTCTTTCTGAAAATTTAGATAATTCCAAGGCAAATGAATTGGAAAATAAAATTGATGATAAAAAAACCAATTTATGATATCTTGGGATATACTATTAGTATTACTACAAAAATGACTGCCTATGCTAAAGTTGATCATATAGTCGTCGGACAACTGATATATGATATTTTGTCAAAAGAAGAACAAAGCTATTTTAGTAAAGTTGATATCAATCCTGAAAACTGGAACTATATCAGTGATGAAACTGGATTGATTTATAAACTATATATAAATAGAACTTGATTATTTGTAATTATTTAATTAATAGTATAATAAGCATCATTTTATCTTGTCATCAATGATCTATGGAATATATTTATTATTTTTTCCTATGTTATTACAATGACTTTTGCATATGATTATTAAATAATGGATCTTGCATAATTAGAAACAATAATCTACACTTTCCAGTATGATTTTCTATTCGGGTTTCTAATCGATACTTGTTCATTATTCTATAGTTTACCAGACCTGCTACTATATCTGACATCTCTATCATACTTTCTTAATTTGTTTCTAAATATTTCACTCTGTATTCTGTATTTTTTCAATCGACAAATATGGTATGCTCTATCACTATTCTCTTTTTGGAATGCATTTTGTTATACTCTTTTTCTTCTTGTGATAATTCGCTGTTTCTTTTCTTTTTGTATGGTAGTGCGATGATAGTTGTTCTGGGAAATCCTTTTCTACTCCCAGATATCCAAGATCAAATACATTAACAACTTGTTTGGGAGTGACAGGATGATTCTTTTTATATTTTTATATATAATAGTCATCATGCCTTCTTCCTTTCTTATGTCCTGCTTTATGAATGATATAACCATTTTTGTTAACCATAAGTCTGATTCTTTACGAGTATGTCTTTTCTTCTTGCCTAGAATAGTACACCTTTCTTCTATCTCTTATCTTCAGGTCTTGGTATCTGCTTGTTCTGTGGAATCTGTGAAAGACAGAAAGCCAGGAAAATATTCTTCGACTTCTTCTGTGGTGTTTGAAGCCTCTTTGTAATGTTATATATCTTCTGTGGAATTGGTACACATTGTCTTATCAAACTATTCAATCTTTTGTATGTCTCTACATACGTTGCTCTGATCTAAATCAAAGAGAAAGCCAGCTAATGTGTAAGTTATGTAAAGACGATAGTACACTAAAAGCATCAGAAATCTGTCTCTTGTATCTAGTTTGAAATGTCTTCCTGCACCAAACTTTCTTTCTCTCTTTCTATATCTTTTCTTTTGGATAAACGCTTTATCTCATGTTTATGATATCTTTTTGTATTTCTTTTTTGTAGATATTATCAAATTCTTGTACTGTAAGGCCTGGTAAATGATTTAAAAGTATTGGTTTTGCTTTGTTGCATAACTAACATTTTTAGCTGGGAATAGAATAATCCATTATTTGTTGCATTGGCCTTCTTATAATCAGATCTCTTGTTAAGACGTGGTGAGATTCTTTTTGCATATGATTTTCTTGATATTTGGGATGATGATCTTGCAAGGATGAATGAAAATAAGAAAGGCAAAAAGTACAATCCCTGATTCCTTCATTCTTATCATCGGTCATATCAGAGTATACCTTCACCTTCCCTATAGACAAACATACAGAAGGAATCATCAAAGCAACTGTGTAGGAAAGAGTATACCTGAATATAAACAACCATCACCAAGTTATTCACAGATATGTAGAAGAATAAACAAACTGGATATTGATATCAATAGCAGAGTATAGAGATGATGATGATGATGTCGTTATTATAGCAGTACGGACAGTACAATATCAAGGTTACAAACAGAGGTCTTCAGTGGATGCAAGATAAATGGAAAGCAAGAAAGAAGAAAGGCTATCTAAAGATACATGTAGCTGTAAATATAAAGACCAAAGAAATTCTTGCATTGGAAGTTACAGATGAGAAGGTGCACATGATAGTAAAGTGATGAAGAATTTGGTGGAACAGCGTTTTGAATAATAACCATAATATCAAGATAAAATCTTTCATAGGTGATGCAGGAGCCTATGATAATATGAGAATTTCAAATACTTGAAGGAGAAAAGGATTAAAATATCATCAAAGTAAAAAGGAACTCTATCATTTCATCCACAAGAATAACAAGATACGGAATAAAGAAGTTGAATTACAAACAAAGGATTATCATAAATGGAAAAAGAAAAGAAAGTATGGACAACGATGGATGGCTATAGAAACAGCAGCATTTTCTTCTATAAAGCGGATGTTTGGTGAATATACATCTCTGCTATCAGGTTTCAAATTGGTAAAAGAGATGACAATGAAGGTATCGTTGTACAACCTATTTAGAAAAATGAAGTAAAATGGATGGAAATAATTTGAGGAAAACTAGTTATGCAACAGAGCATCTTCCTAGCACTTATTTTCTCTTTTATTCTTTTATTATTGGATAAGCATTGTATCTCATGTTTGTAATATTTTCTTTCTATCTATGCGTAAATGTGCATCAAATTCTAGTAATACTAAGTCCTGTGAATGATTTAAAAAGCAACGGTTTTTTGGATAGTCTGTTATAGGAAAGCAACAAAAGCACTTGTTAATTTGAGAAATAATGGTGCATAAAGTTGTTTAGGAATGCTTTGTTGCATTAAATTCATTTTTTCGCAATTGTTGGATGAATTCATTAAATAAAGCCTATTGTTAATTTAATTAATCGTAATTAAATTAACAATAAGTCAGATGATTAGATAACGAATTTCATAGTTATGCAAAAAGCAGTTTAGGAATAATTATGCAAGAGGTATATTGTATATATTATCTAATTCAGGGTCAGTAAATGGTAAATTAATCATGGTTTTTCATATAGCCACCACATCATCATACCCTGAATTAATTTTAATTATTAAGAGAATACTTTGTTAAATATTAACTTGGCCCTCTCTCTTATATTGTTGTTCATTTCTACAACAACTAATCCTTCATTTGGTTGACCGTAAAAAATAGTCCATCCATTTGGAGAATACATAAAAAGGGGTAAAGCTGTCAAGTCTTCTTCTCCTTCTATTATAATTTGTATTTTGTTAAACTTTAATGTAATTATTTTTTTAATCAGGTTAATAACTTGTACATTTATCTCACCTGGCTTATTCTTGCAATGTATTATTTCATCAACAGGAAATTCTAAGAGTTTTGTTTTCATTATTCTTTTTTCTTTGTTATCTATAATCGAAAGATCAGGATTGTATCCAAATTCTACAAACTTTTCTGTAGTTGTATCTCCAACTGTTATTATTTTGTTTGAATTTTTAATGAATGGAAAAATCTGTCTTTATCGACTTTATTATCTTTAATTAATCTACCAAAAGGCTCTTTCAATAAATGGCTGTAATGAGGATTAATTAGCATATTGACTATTTTTATTGTTAATTTTTATGTGCCATCAATTACTTTAACTATTAGTTAATTTGTGGTTATTGTTTATTGTTATTGCGGTATCTTTTCTTTTTCTTCTTCTTGATCTTGTAATTCTAAAGCAACTACACTTATTCTTCCTGCTGTAACCTTTGATATTTTATAAAATGCCTGTGAGTATTCTGAATTCGGATCCGAAATTATTATTGATTTACCTTCGTCACTACCTTGCATTATTTGTGAAGTTAATGGAATCTCGCCTATAAACGGAATTTTGAATTGTTCGCTTATCTTTTGACCTCCACCTTTTCCAAATATATTAATTTTTTCGTTACAATTTGGACAAGAAAGATAACTCATATTCTCAACAACTCCTATTATTGGAATATTTAACTTATTGAACATTCCTATGGACTTTACTGCAACGTTCATGGCCACATCTTGTGGCGTAGTTACAATTAAAATACCTGTGATAGGTATCGTCTGAGCCATTGTTAGGGGTGCATCTCCAGTTCCTGGAGGCAAATCAATAATTAAATAATCTAAGTTCTCCCCAATTGACATCTGTTATAAACTGCTTTACTATGCCTGATATAATCGGACCTCTGTATATACCTGCTTGTTGGGATTGTTCATAAAAAAAACCCATAGACATGACTTTTACATTTTCCGTTATTGGTGGTTGTATTTTATTATCTATGACTTCTGGAGACTGTTTTAATCCAAGCATTAAAGGAACACTAGGACCATAAATATCTGCATCGAGTATTCCTACCTTTGCTCCTGTTTTTGCCAATGCTAAAGCTAGATTTACAGATACAGTTGTTTTACCCACTCCACCTTTTCCACTAGCCACTGCTAAAATATTTTTTACATTTGGTAATAATTGATCCATGGATATTGAACGGCCCTCCATTACTCTTGCAGTAACTTTTAAATCCAAATCTTTTATCCCTAATGTCGGATATCGAGTTTCTAACATCTTGTTCAATTTCGCGTATTAAATGGACAAGCTGGAGTAGTTAACTCTAATGTAAAAGCAAGTTTATCTTCATTAATTGAAATATCTTTAATCATTCCCATAGAAACAATATCTTTATGTATCTCTGGATCCTTTACACTTTTTAAAGCCGTAAGGACTTGATCTACAGTAACCATGATAATATAAAACATGGTCGATGATTCTATTTAAATCATTCATCATTTAATAGATGGTAAATTATATTTTAATTAAAATTTTGATAGTAAACATAAAGTTCATAAAACTAAAAGTTCTGGATATCTTGTATCTTTATTATGTTTGCTATAGCACATATGACCGATGTGGTGAGAATTCCACCAAACAAATTGACAAATTCTTTGAAATTAACAGCGATAGGAATTTTAAAAGAAAAGTATGAAAGTATGGTTAACGCTGAATTAGGTTATGTTATTCTTATAATTGATGCAGAAGCAAATTCTGTCGGCAAGGTGATTGCTGGAGATGGAGCAACTTTTCATAAAGTTAATTTTACTGCTCTAACATTTTATCCAAAACTTCATGAAGTTGTTGAAGGGGAAGTAGTTGAAATTACCGACTTTGGAGCTTTTGTACGTATAGGTCCAACTGATGCTCTTTTACATTTATCTCAGATTACTGATGATTATTTAAAAAGTGATGTTAAACAGGGTGTTATTTTATCTAACCAGTCTGAAAAAACCTTGCGAATTAGTTCCAAAATACGAGCAAGAATTACGGCGATAAGTTTGGGAAAAAGTGCATCTATGGGTAAAATTGGTATTACATGCAGACAGCCATTCTTAGGCGCTCTTGATTGGGTAGAACGAGAAATAAAGCGAGCTCAGGAAACTCGGACTGATAGTGAGACCGCCACTACAAATTCGAAAAAACCTGTTTCATCATCCAACATTATTTCTCAAATACAAAAAAAGATAAGAAATAAAAATTGCGTTCTTATAAATATAGCATTGGCAAAAGAATTTGCATGCAAAAAATGTAAGGCATTAACTACAGGCAAAATGTGTCCTGTATGTAAATCTACTGAATTATCTAAAGATTGGTCTGGCATATTGTTAATTTTTGATCCTCAAAGATCTAAAATTGCATCAACACTCGAAATCACTGTTTCTCATAAATATGCATTAAAAGTGACCTAGAGTTAATTGAGTAATTATAATAATCTTTATAGCGATGATTCTATTTCATTACTCAATGAAATAGAAGAACGATTACTTTTAATCAATTTTTTAAATGAAGATATTGGTACTGGTGATATAACGAGTAATATATTGATCGATGAAAAAATTGAGGCTAATGCAAAAATTATTTGTAAGAATGAAGGCGAGATCATTATAAGTGGATTATCTGAGGCCAAAACTATTTTTGACATATGTGATTGCAATTCTACATTATTGGTAAATGATGGAGACATTTTAAAAAAAGGAATCAGTGTTATGAATATCCAAGGACCTGCTAAATCGATATTAAAAGCCGAAAGAACCGCATTAAATCTGATTATGCATATGAGTGGAATTTCAACTAAAACATCTCAATTTATTAAAAGAATGGGTGAATTTTCTAATTTCGTAAGTATTTCTTCTACGAGAAAAACCTCTCCTGGTCTGAGATATTTTGATAAAAAATCTGTGATGTTAGGGGGAGGCATATCTCATAGAGTAAGACTAGATCAACTAATATTGATAAAGGATAATCATATTGCAATTGTTGGTTCAGTTGATAAATCTATTCAATTAATTAAATCAAGATTTGGTTCCAGCAGAAAAATAGAATGCGAAGTAAGTGATTATAGCGGCCTTGTTGATGCCATAAAATCAGGAGCGGATATTGTAATGCTTGATAATTTTACACCCGAATTAGTTCGTAATTCTATGGAAAAAATTAAAAACTTGGGAATAAGAAACCAAGTTATTATTGAGGTATCAGGCGGTATTACATTGGACAACATTTATGAATATGCATCTTCAATGCCTGATGTAATTTCGGTTGGTTCTTTAACTCATTCTTTTCAATCAGTCGATTTTAGTCTTGAGATATATCCAAATTAAGGATAAATTGATATTTTTAATTTTATCACTTTGATATTTTTATACAAATAACTTTTATCAAGCTGTTATACTAGCATTCTTTCTATGGGTATTTTTGCTTTGGATGCTGTTTCCGGTGGAACCTTAACTTCAAATACCTCATTTAATAGTGAATTATATACTTTTTCTACTGTAATTTTTTTCATATATTTACATGTAGCATCTTTTTTAATTGGGATAAACTCTTTTTCTGGATTTTCCATCTTCATTCTATATAACATTCCAGTTTCAGTTGCTACGATGAATTGATTGTTAGTGGATGTTTTTACCTCTTTCATCATTCCTTCTGTAGATAATATTTTAGTGTCTTTATTGATGTCTCCTTTTGATATGTGATATAGCGTGGATGAAGTACAACTGCATTCCGGATGAATTAAAAACTCTGCATTTTTATAGTTTTTTAACATCAAGTTAATGTCTTCTGATCTTATACCTGCATGTACATGGCATTCTCCTGGCCATATTTTTATATTCTTTCTTTTTGTTACTTCTGCTACATATGCTCCTAAAAACATATCTGGCAAAAATAAAATTGGTTTTTCTATGGGAATATTTTCTACAACTTTTGTTGCATTAGCCGATGTACAACAATAATCTGATAATGCTTTTATTTCTGCAGATGTATTTACATAACTTACAACTATTGCGTCTGGATTTTGTTTTTTCCATTCTAATAGTTCATGGGGATTTATTGAAGATGCAAGCGAGCATCCTGCATCCAAATCAGGTATTAATACTTTTTTATCCGGACTTATAATTGATGCGGTTTCAGCCATGAAATGAACACCGCAAAAAACAATTATAGATGCATCTGTGTCAGCAGCCATCTTTGATAATTTTAAGGAATCTCCAATAAAGTCTGCAATATCTTGAACTTGTGGAATTTGATAATTATGAGCTAGAATAACTGCATTTTTTTCTTTTTTCAATCTTATTATTTCCTTAGCGAAGTTCGATATTTAATACAGACATTTAGTTATATTGTTTATTGTCTTTGTTCTTCAATTTAAATAATAATAATTCAGTATATGATTGCCATTGATTTATTATTATAGGTAATTGTTGCCTATAATAAATCCAATATATAACTAATTTTTTGTGCATATATTAAATATAGGCTTTGTTATTAATAATTTGTGCCAACTCACGGATCATTAACAAAAGCCGGAAAAGTTAGAGGTCAAACACCAAAAATTCAAGCACGTCAAAGAACTAGTCCTGCATCAAAAGTTAGAAATAAAGATAACTTTGAAAAAAGATTTGAAAAAAGAATTGCACCTGGTCAAAAAAAACCAGAAAGAACTCATAGACGTTAATTTATTTTATTTTATTTTTATTTTATTTATCAATTAATCCAAATAAAAATATTAATGGGTTAAAATAACTTTCAACTATGTATCACCATATTGCAGAAACTTGGAAGTCAATGTTAAAAACACGATCACAATATCTCAAAGATAAATCATATTTTTGGAGAAGAGAGCCTACAATACATAGAATTGATTCACCAAGCAGATTAGATAAAGCTAGGGCTTTGGGTTATAAGGCAAAACAAGGTATCATTGTTGTAAGAATTCGAGTAGGCAGAGGAGGAATGAGAAAACAACGACCTATTTCTGGCAGAAGACCTAAACATATAGGCGTTGTTCATATAAAACAAAGCGAAAGTATGAAATTGGTTGCTCAAAGACGTGTTGGTGAGAAATTCTTAACCTTAAGGTTTTAGGATCCTATTTTCTATATCAAGATGGAATGTATTCTTGGTTTGAAGTAATTCTTATAGATCCAAATCATCCTTCTATAATAAAAGATAAAGAAATAAGAAGTAAATTAAATTTTAATTAGTAATTAATTTAATTACTATTATTTTTTGTAACCTTATTATTTATTTTTATAAATATCTCATTAATTATTTCATTTATTTCATTTAACTCGGCATCTTTTTCTATTGTTATATAATATAAAATATCTTTTGTTATTTGGGAATTAATAAAAATGTAACGTTTTCATTTTTTTCAATGGTAAAGATCGATTTTCCTGTAGATATCTCCAAGATCGCCTTAAATATTGTCTAGTAGACTTCAATATATCTTTCATCTCTTGCTTGTTCTGGAGTTAATATTGGTTTCATACCATTTTTTAATTTACCTGTAATTGTCCTACCAAATTTATTAATTATACCAACATATCTTATACTTTCTGAAACTTTTAGAATTGATAGACATTTGTCCTGATATAATGCTACTTCTTCTGGATCTATTATCTTTATTTTCATTCATTTAACAACAATTTACAATTATCAAAGAGTTATTTTATTTTTATTACTATTGTATTGATCAATTTCTTATACAAGCATATAAATTGACATAGAATCAAGTTATTTATCTTTAGACTTAATTTTTTTATCCAAATATTTAAAAATCGCTATAATATAGGATAACTAGACATAAACAAACAATTGTATTATAAAATATTTAGTTTTCTCAATTTATCATTGATGTTTATCTTTTTACTTATTAATTGAATAATGACATTGACATTCACAGTCAATCATTTTCATGTCAAATGAACAATCCTCATCTGGGCCGCATGTTTCATTAATAGGCCATTTAGTGGGGCATTCTAATTGCTTATCTCTTTTGCAAAAAAAAGTTATAAACATATTTTATTATAATATTATAAATCAATATTAAATAATTGTGGAGCATATATTGATCCTTCTCTTACTCTTTTAACTTTGGCAACGGAAAGATAATGAGGCCATAAAGTTATCATTATTGCACCTTCTGGTACATTTTCTGGAGATTCTATTATTATTAAATCTTTAAATCAACACCATGGTTCTGTAGTTTGTTTTACTTTTTTTAATTAATTCTTCTGGCATTCCGCTACTGTAAAGATAAACTTTCTCGGTATATTCTATATTTTGAGACACTATTAATAATAAATTTTGAAATAGAAAAACATACCGTTATTCTTAATTCTTAAATTTTATTTCATGAAACGATTATTAAAAAATTGTTTTAGGCATAATCTATTTACAACTCATCCACTTTATATTTAGTGGTACAGCCCATACATTCATAAATTTCATTTCCTACTTGTCCTGATACATTAAATCTCACAATAGTTTTACATTTTGGACATCTTCCATCGGTTGACTTTGTTTTCTTTATTGGTCTTGTAGTTTTTCTTTTTCTACTTCCCATATTATTTTCAATTATTTATAGCTTTTAATAAATTAATTTGTATTTTTATATGTTTATCGCGCTCTAAATTTGGATTGGATTTTTGCCTCTGCATAATGGTAATTTACAAAATAATTATTGAACTGCTTTGTTGCATGATTTCCTCCTTCCAAATACATTTAGCTAACATCTGCTACCAACAAATCGTTATGAAATGGTCAGTCTACAACCAATCTCTAGTTAGAAGAGGTGAAATACTGATAGGCTTTGATGTTATTAACAACTGGGATACTGAATTAAAAGAGATGAATAAAGACAAGGTTGGATTAGGAACCATTTCATTATCCTAATACATTTCTTCTTTTACTTGGTTATGCTAAAGTATTCTTTCATTTGCCATTTAGACAAACTAAATAAGGTATTGCTCAAGGACATGCTTATGGAAAAGGACCCCTTCCATCCCAGATTATACTACAATAAGCAACGAAGGATAAACAATCTAGATATAAAAATAGAAAATGATGATAACAAAAGCAAGGAATTTAAAGATGAGTATATCACAATTGCAATAGACAGTACTGGTATTAAAGTGACTATCAGAAATCAATGATCGAAAAACATTAAATGGAACTATGCCTCATTCATATCAAGGCTACTTTGAATTTTGACTATTGTACGTCACGTCAGTAAAAGCTAAGAGCGTTAATAAAAAACGATCCTTACATGAATCATGCATATCAAAGCAGTTTATAAGTTACCCATGGATGCAAGATAAATGGAATGTAATACAATCAAGAATAAAGGATATTATGAAAATACATGGGCTAGTAGATGCTGAATAATGCAAGAAAATTCTTTCTATGAAAGTCACTGACGAGCATGTTCATGATAGTAAAGCTGTACCCAATTTGTTGATATATTATAAAATCAAATAAAATAATGGGCAAATTATTCGCTGATGATACTTATGATGGTAATGATATTTTTAGATATTTGTCCACAGACAATGGAATCTTGCCTTGTATTAAAGTAAGATAGAATACGAAAGTTCTATTGAAAAAAGGGCACATTCTAAGAAACCTGTCAGTTATATCCCGGAAAAATGACTTGCAAAAGTGGAATGACAGCAGCATTGTAATCTATGGACAAAGATGGATTGTTTGTTGAAACTGTGTTTTCTTCTATAAAAAGAACGTTCGGAGAGTATATTTATTCTGTTAGACTAAAAAATATGATATAGCAGGAAATGATGCTAAAAGCATCATTGTATAATAAAATGATATCTATTTAGAAAAAACAGATGATAAGATCAGTGGATTTTAAGAATCATGCAACAAAGCATTATTGAATCAATAAATTGCCATAAAAAATAAAATCTATGTTTAAATTATATTAAAATATGGGTAAATTTTACATGATTTGACTACCATTTGCATTTTTTTTGATAATTGGATAAAGTTCTGGTGATTTTAAGTTTAATGAATCGATTTGGCGTTTGAATATTTGGAGTAATTGAACTTTTTATAATAAAGAAAAATAAAAAAAGGATATTTTTTCAGATATTTTTTGTGTTTTATTTGTTCTGTTTGATTAATGGCCGCTTTGGTCTGCAAATGCTGAATTACCTGCGAGGTTGGCATTTACACAGACTGGAATGTTATTGCCTGAAGCTACAACTGGCTCCTGATTGTACCGGAAGTGAATCAAATGAACTGGTATCTTGACTACATCCTTGGCCGATACTTTGATCAATGTGTGATACTTTACCGTGGTGATGTGAGTGTTGAATTGACTGAAATGGTCAAAGTGGTGACTGAAATGGTCAAAGTGGTTGAAGTGATTGAAATGGTCAAAGTGGTTGAAGTGCTCGAAGTTATGTCGATCTCTATTTGCAAAAGCACTGCCTGTACTGATGCAACAGAACCTGCAATCATTATTGTTGCAAATGCTACTACGACTAATGCTAAAGATGCTTGTTTTTTTGTTACTGTAATCATTATTCAAAATAGACATTACATATATATTATATTACACTTGCTTAACCAAAATACTCTATGAATTTATGTTATTTAATAACCTGTAAATTTTCAAGTACATGGTTTTGGTAATGCTTCTTTTAGAATTTTTATTTTAATACGAATAAATACAAATGCGAATTAATGCATTTATTCTTTTTGAAAAATGAAAAACGATAAAATAAACTTTTAAAATTAATGTATTTACACTATTTTTTATACTTGAGAATGTATCATATTTATTTTGGATGGACTTAAAAATTTTGTTTAAATGAAAACTGATAATATTGAATCTGTTGATACAAAAAATAATTCTGTAAATACTAAAACCTTCATTGAAATTACGGTAGTTGGTAAAGATAAAAAGGGAATTGTTGCTGATATTACTAAATATATTTTTAAAAATGGTGGAAACATTGAAAAGATAAATCAAAATGTTATAAAAGGTCTTTTTGGAATGCATCTGGAAGCGTCTTTTCAAAAAATTGATATATCCAAAATGAAAGAAGAACTGGCTGTTTTATCAAAGCGGAATTAGACATGGAGATAAAGGTCCATTTCCATGAAGAAAATAAAATTAAAAATGTTGCAATTATTTGTAAGTAAGGAGGATCATTGTTTATTGAAAATTTTGGATTCTGTTTCAAAAGGTGAAATAGTTTCCAATATCTCTATGATAATAGGATCAGATGAAAAGTTAAAATATATTGCGGATTCATATTCTATTCCTTTTTTTTATGTTGACCATGTAAATCAAAATGAAGCTGAAAATAAGATTTTACAATTAGTCGATCAATTCGATATTGATCTTATTGTTTTAGCTAGATATATGCGAATATTAACGCCTAATTTTGTTTGGCGTTATCCTAATAGAATAATTAATATTCATCCTTCACTATTGCCTGCGTTTCCAGGTGCACTGGCGTATGTTCAAGCCTATGAAAGAGGTGCAAAAATAATCGGTTGTACTGCACATTTTGTGACCGAGGATTTGGATCAAGGTCCGATAATAATCCAAGAATCATTTAAAGTTTTACCTGAATGATACCTTGGAAACAATAAAGTATAAGGGGCGGTCAGCAGAATCAACAGCTTTGTTGGAAGCAGTAAAACTCTTTTTAAATGATAAATTAGAAGTTTATTGGGGAAAAGTAAATTATAAATATATAATTAATCTGTGATTTTTATATTGCAAAGCATTACTTTTAATTTGCTGTTTATATGGTTGAGGAAATCAAAAATTTAAATCAATATACATTTTCTAATCTTAGTTATTGATTCTAATATTGATACTGCTATTATTCCACTTGGGCTCGGTAGAACAACATGGCGCACATTTGCCTTTTTCAACTGATACCGTAATTGTAGAATATATATCTAAAATTATTGCACAAAAAACCAATGCTTTTTTACTTCCATCACTTTATTATGGTGTCTCTTTTGAGCATGAGCCTTTTTTTAATATATCTATAAATTATAATATTCTGTTAAATTTTATTTCCGATATTTGTATATCTTTGTTTAAACAAGGAATTAATCGTATATATGTTATTAATGGACATCATGGAAATATTGGTTTACTGCAATATATTGGACAACATATTTCAACAAAATATTCTATAAAAAGAAAATTCTTTTATTTTATTAATTATTGGCAAATGCTAGACAAAAATTTTGATCATGCTGGGGAAGTTGAAACATCTCTTATGTTATTTATATGCCCAGAATTAGTAAGAATGGATTCATTGAAAAAGGGATTAGAGTTTGATATGAAAAAAATAACACATATTAATAGAAATTGGAATAAATATGTCTATCAACAATCCTGGAGGATTTATTAAATTTACTAAAAATGGTATTTGGGGAAATCCATTATAACGCCTCATCTGAAAATGGAAAAAAAATGTTATCATGTATTACAGAAAAAATCGTATCTTTGATTTCAGATGAATATTACAAATAATATATGTTTGTTTTAATTCCAGTTAAAAAATAAATTTATAATAGAGCCTTATTTGATAAACAATAGGTTAGATAAAAGTTGTCAGTAGATATGGCTGTAAAGGTTCTGGATGAGAGCCTTGGTAAGGATGTATTAATTAAATTAAAAGGTGGCAAAGTTATTAGAGGTAATTTACAAGGTTTTGATCAGCATATGAATTTATTATTGGAAAGTTCTGTTGAAATTCTAGAAGAAGGTAAATCTGATGATATAGGCAATATTGTTGTAAGGGGAGATAATGTAGTTATTATATCTCCACCGCAATTTAAATAGCATTATATAAAATAGGAGATAGAGGGATTGACAAAAGGGACTACATCAATGGGTAAATTTACCCGAAAAAAAACACATATTCGATGTAGACGATGTGGATATAATTCATTTCATAAACGTGGTAAAACTTGTTCTAAATGTGGATATCCTGATTCTAAACTTAGAAAATATAATTGGATAAAAAGACGTGTAAAATAATATTGTATTTTTTAATCGATATAACGACTCATTATTTTTATTGAACTATTACATATTAAATTATGAATGCTAGATTTTTTAGTTTTTTATGCTCTATTCTATTGGGAATAATTTGTTCTATTTTTATAAATCGAATTTTAATTCCACAGAAAAGAAAATAAATCCAAAGTATCTGAGGATATTAAATCCGAATTAAATAATCTTTTATTTGAAAAATCTATTGCATTAGAAGCATTGAATAAAATTAATCAATATTTTAATGAAAAAAAAATAGATATATATGAGAAAGACAGGCTTTTGTTAAAATATAATAAACTATTAGATACATTATGATGAAAGTATATTAAAACTACAACCGATTGTTGAAATTCAAGAGATTTATGAATATCAGGAACAATTATATTCTTTGATATCTGATTATATTGAAAAATTAGATAAAAGATTATCTAATTTTTCCAGCAATATTAATTATTTTAACATAAATAATATAAAAATAGATAAGAATAACATCTTAAATCCAGTGCCTCTAAAAGCATTATAATATCCAAATGATATCAAAAAAATTGTTATCGATAAGTATAAATCCGATTAATGAATAGTTCATGTTGATAAACCCAAGTCAAGCATTTTGAGATTTCAACATTATAAGGATATCAAGGTAAATCTTTAAATTCTTCAAACTACTACTGCAGATAAAGATACAAATTTTACTAGTAATTTTAATTCCTATAAAGAAGCACTCATTTAAAAAATGATATTACATTAACAGAAAATATCAATGAATCAAATAAAGAAATTGAAGAAAAGGAGTAAAGATTTCAATATAGATGAAATTAATATAATCCAAAAAGATATTTTAAAAATATTGCAAAGATTGGAAAGTTCTTCCTAAATCAAAGTATTTTAAATATTAAAAATTTTTTTCCAATTTATTTTATATCGAAATTTAAATAATATAATATATACATTTCACAATTAGTTAGAATAATGATAACATCATCAAATAATCCTCAATTTTTCACTTTTGGAAACAAGTTTTGAAAAAATTACAAAAGATATAATCGATAATCATATAGGACAAAGATCTATTCTTATTGGATTGGGCAGTGGTACGAGCTGTTTCAAAAATTGTAAACAATTTAACTGATTCAATCCTTAAAAATTGTGAATTCATTTGTACATCTCTTCAAATCAAAATTGATGCTGAAAAAAAAGGATTAAAAGTGCTAGATGAAAGTAAAGATTCCACAAATTGACCTTGTCATTGACGGTGCAGATCAAATAAACAAAAACTTTTTTATGATAAAAGGTGGAGGCGGAGCGTTATTAAGAGAAAAAATAATATACTATGCTTCAAAGAAAACAATTATTATAGGAGACTATTCCAAATTTGTAAATAGTTTCACAAGGCCGCTTCCTATAGAGGTTCTTCCTTTTGCCCGTACTGCCGTAATATCTTATTTAAAAAAGATAGACGGTAACCCGTTCTCACGAACTTTGGAAAAAGGATATCCCTATTTAACTGAAAATGGAAATATTATATTGGATACAATGTTTGACGGTTATGAAAAAATTATAGATTTAGAAAAAAAAATCAAGGAAATACCGGGAATTTTAGAAACTGGATTTTTTATTAAACCATGCTTCAATTTATTACAAGGCTTTAGAGCAAGAAATTTTCAACTATTTGAAAAAAGAATGATAAATAATTTTGTATTATAGATCCAATATAAATCAATTAAAAACTATATAAATATAAGGTTTAAAATGCAAAATACTTGTGATATATTAATAACAAATGCAAATTTAGTCATTCCTAAAGATTGGCATCATAAAAACAAGATATTCTTATTGAAAATCAAAAAATCAAAGCAATAACCAACTCTACAAACAATATTTCATATTCAAAAAAAATCAACGCCAAGGAAAAATATGTTCTTCCAGGTCTGATAGATCCCCATATACATTATGGAGTATTTTCTCCAATAGATCAGGCTTCAAAAACCGAATCTCGATCTGCTGCAATAGGAGGAGTCACTACAATAATGCGAATGATAAGGACTGAATGAATCATATAAACAAAAAATATAGAACATCTAAAAGCCAGTGAAAATAATCATTTTATTGATTATTCTATTCATGCATCAATATTAAACCCAATCCAAATTGAGGATATTCCTTATCTATGTAATTTAGGAATAACATCATTTAAGCTGTATATGAATTTAGGATCTACTGAAAATAGAATTTTAATGGATATGAATCCTTATAAAATAAACTTTTGCCAGAACATATTAATGTAACAGATGATCTTTGCAAAAAAGTAGTGAAAAATCATCCTCATATGCCAATAATTCAACCGTATTGGTTCATGCAGAAGATCATAATATGTGTTCTAAGTTAATAAAAAAAACACATCTATTCTAAATAAGGTGATATTTATTCATGATAATGATTATAATACTTAGAGATGTGGTCTAAATCAAGACCAACTGAAAGTGAAGTAATTGCGATAAAAAAAATAATGAATTTTGGCAAGACAGTTTCAATCTAATATTTATTTTGTTCATATAGGATCTAATGATTCATTAGATGCGATTTTAATGGAAAAACAGATTGGTGGATGTAATGTCTATGTTGAAACATGTCCTCATTATTTAACTCATTCTATAGACTATAATGATATTAAAGGAAAAGTTGTTCCTCCATTACGTTCAAAAAATGATATTGCAAGTTTATGGGTAGCTTTAAGAAATAATGTAATAGATACCATAGGAACTGATCATGTTGCAAATGTTTTAAATTTAAAATATGGCGAAAAAAAAGATATCTGGACCTCTCTTGCAGGTTTTCCAGGAGTTGCAACCATGTTACCTGTTTTATTGCATTATGGTGTTAATTCAGGTCAAATATCCCTTGAAAAATTGGTAGAATTAACTAGTTATAATACTTCCAGGATTTTTGGTATGTATCCAAAAAAAGGTACCATTCAAAAGGATTCGGATGCTGATCTTGGTTATTATTGATTTAGATTTAACTAAAAAAGTAGCCCAAATGTTTTACAATCATCTCTGACTATAGTATTTATGATGATTATGTTTTACAAGGATGGCCTTTAATTACTATTTCTAGAGGTGAGGTAATTATGGAAAACGGTATTATATATGAAGATAAACTAGGACATGGAAAATTCGTTAAAAGAAATGTTTCTAATATCGAGTAACTATTTTTCTATAAGGTGATAATAACTTGAATTATGGAAATGGTATTATATCATTTTTTTCTTTATTTGTTTTCATTGATTGATCTGCAAAATTTGAATTGAACGGTAGGGAAAATATGAATCTGTAGAGTCTTTATTCTTTTTATTGTCGTGCGTATCGCTATTGGTATTATCTTTATTCTTTTTATTGTCGTGCGTATCGCTATTGGTATTATCTTTATTCTTTTTATTGTCGTGCGTATCGCTATTGTTATTATCTTTATTCTTTTTATTGTCGTGAGTTTTAATGTCCGTATATGATGCATTAATAATCTGATAATTGCTCTATGGTGAAGATCAATGCTGATATTGTTATAAATAGTATGCAGTAGAAGGTGATTCTTCGATCCATTTATGTATAATTGTTTTAATAAATTTATCTATAAATGGATTGTGATGAATACTTCTATACCATAATTATAAGTTGATGTTAAATTATAAATGTCTATTTTTGAGTTTAAGGTATATGAGGAATATATGTTATATTGATAATTTGTGATTAGGTGCTGTTATCCGACCATTTAATCATTTAAAGGGGGAGTAAGTAAGGGAATGACCTTGTCATATATTTTAATATACGTTTGTGAAAAAGATTCATCTAAACTATAATTTAGGATAATTGTTACAATAATAAAAAAAGGATAAGAATGTTATAAAATATTTATACATAATAAGGTTATATTAAGATCAATATTCGAATATTTATGCCTTTATAATCTTAATAGTAATATAAAAAATGATAACAAATTTCTTTCTAAGAAATTATAAATTTGTGATTATAATTAAACTAATTAATTTGATATATGTATTTTTTAATTTGATACTGGCAAAAAAAAAATTTTTATATCGTTTCTTCACACCCTTTTTAAATTTTTTCTCTAGAGTTAGTCATATTTTAAAGGTTTTTGTCTATCCTCTTATACAAGAAGTTTATTATTAGTTTTTTCTTTTTGAACAACTAGATGTTAAAAATGTCCGACGAAACTGTTCTTGAAGTCAATGATCTCTTTAAGAGTTATTTTTCCTCAATAGGTGAAATTATGGTTTTAAAAAAGATTAATTTTAAAATTCAAACAGGAGAATTTGTATGTATTGTTGGTCCATCTGGTAGTGGGAAATCTACTTTATTGAATATTTTAGGTACTTTGGATAGGCCAACTACAGGTAAGATTTTCATAAATGATATAGATGTATTTTCTTTAAATGATCATAATCTTGCTTTTTTAAGAAACAAAAAGATTGGATTTATTTTTCAGTCATACAATTTGATAAATCGTGCATCCGTATTAAAAAATATCGAAATACCATGTATTATTTCAGGAGAAGGTAAAAAAGAAAGGTTAAATCGCGCTTTTAAAATTATGAAAATGTTGGGAATAAATGATAAATCTGATTACAAACCATATTATTTAAGTGGCGGTCAACAACAAAGAGTAGCAATTGCAAGAGCGTTGATGACTAATCCCTCTATTGTTCTTGCTGATGAACCTACTGGAAATTTGGATACTAAAACTGGGAATGAAGTTTTCAGTCTTGCTTGAAATGCTGTCTTCCCAATATAATACTACTATTATAATGGTTACTCATAATCATGATTTAGCTTTAAAGACAGATAGGATAATTTATTTAAAGGATGGAGAAATAGAAAAAGAAGAATACCTTAAAAAATATGATATCTAAATATACCATGCATTACTAATAAAACAGATTTTATATTTTTTATGAACATTTTTAATATCATTTGAGACTAAATATAAAAAACAATTGTTTTTTGTATGATGGATAAATCTGAAAAATCATGACTAAATAAACTTATAATTCAATTTTATTTTTGAATGCAATAAAAATAAGCAATTTTTTTCTATTATATAAAGAATAAAGTAAACATATCGTATTTCTTTATATTTGATCAGTTATTCTACAAAGCATACATTCACAATATCTCTTGATGCTTTTATTTTCTTTATTTACATTAATTTGGTGTTTTGGATAGGAATTAATCCTCTGTTAGATGGATATTAGTTTGTGGAGGACTTGCAGAAATTATTACATTTTATCACTAGCCCTGTTTTTTTATGAATTAAATATTTATTATATTGATTTCTGTTATGAGTATAAATGAAAAAAGATTTTATCGTTGCTAAAGTTGAAGCATCGACCGATGGTTCTCCATATATATATGTGACGTTTAAAGATCAAAATGAATATTATAAATCAGGCGATAAGCAAACTAATCCATTTGGTCCTAATGTGATGGCATTTACTTCACCAGAGGATTTGATGAAAAACTTGCCTAAAGCCATGTCAAATATTACAAATATGTTTGGGGGAGGAGGCGCAATGAGTGATTCACCTACATTTAAAGTTACTATGAAGGAGTATGATGAATTAAAAATAAAAGTTGGAGATAAAGTTACAATAGAAGTACAAAAATTTGAGCATAATGATGTTTAATTGATTCTTTTCTGTAGGTTTAATAAAACAATTAATTCAATAATTATCTTCTACTAATTGTTTGTTTTTTTATTCGATTCGATTAATTCGTGTTGTTTTTTATCTTCTTCGGTTGTCATTATTGCTCCACATTCAAAACAAAAATAACTATTTGTTATTTGCTTGATTTTGCCTGTTTATACTATTGTTGTGATCGCACTATATTTGTTGGATGATTTTCATTATCTATATTTTCGTTCCTCGTGTTTTTCTATATGATCTTTGTTCATTTATAAAGTAGTATTGATTTAACATCTTTTAAATTTTATTTCATTATAATGGACATACATTAAAATAAAAGAAAAAAGTTATAATGGTTAATATGCATATTAGTATTTTATTATCATAGTTGATCGCAAAGTTTCTTTCTATATGTAATAGGTCGGGATATAATCTTGTTTCGGATATTTTGATTTATCGGGAATACATATTTTATTATTTTTTTAAATTTGTTGATCTTGTATGATTTGTGTATTACATAAAAAGAATGACAAGATATTATAAATGCTGCAAGGGTCATTTTAGTAGCAAAATCTAAATTCCATGGTGTTTCTAGGATTAGGATATTTTATAGATATTTCATCGGGATTTGTTGTCTTTTGTAATATATTGATTGGTTATCAGCGAACCCCATACTGTAAAATTGTATACAAATTCATATGCTGATACCACAATCAAAATTAAGGCTATTGTTCCAAATATATCTTTTACTATTTTTGGAGTTTTTTCTACCCTTTTGGAACCAATTTTAGTAACACAAAACCATGATAATACTGAAAAAATTGCTAAATATGTAACTAATTTACCACTGCCATTAAAAAATAAATCATTTTTAACAATTATTTCACCTACGCTTATTGTCCCAGTATTTTTATAATCTACCCAACTCCAATACATTCCAAATGATGTTATGTATAACATCATAAATGCTGAAAAATAAAAAATGATTATATAAATTTGATAAGAATCCAATACTTGTAAAACTTTTTAAAATAGATTTGTTCATAATAATTAAAAAAATTAAATGAGATATAAAATTACCTTTTATAGGTCTTATCGTTGTTGACTTTTTTTAGATTGTACTACTTCAATTGTACTTTTTATATTGATTAATAAGCTTTATGGCATCTTTTTCTTTCAAACTTTTCTTGTTTGTTTAGCGATATATTCTTCAAAATCTTCAATTTGTTTTTTTTGCAAAGGAAAAGACCTTTTTTGATTCTCTATTATATCATCATATGTTCTGATATGGAAAATAGGTTTTTTTTGCTATCTTTAAAATGTTTCTCTTTGTCTTTTTATCAATTATTTTATTTTTTTGTGCTAAAAATAAATTATATCTTATATCGATTAATGCATCTGATTTATATCCCTGAATATCCTGTAAATGTAACTGCTACTTCGTCATCAGAATCGATCACACCTTTTAAAAATAACTCAAATATTTTTCCAATCCCTATCATACCAAATTTTTTTAATTCTACTGCTCTAAGTGCTCCTAAACTGGAAGAACCATAAACCACTATATCTTTTTTTCTTAATAAATTGTAAACTTCTATGGGTGTTGGAGGATAATCTTGTAGAAAATATCCATCAATGAGCCCTACAAATTTTACATCCCTTGGAATTAATTGTAATAGATCTCCTTTTTTAGCAGGAGGCCTATAATCTGCATCAAGAATTTCTTTTGCTTTTTCTATTGATAATGTAGGGCCTAGAAAAATCACAGGTTTAAACATTTTTTAAAACTCTCTTTTGCTCTATTGCCAACTATCGATTTTATTTACTTTAAATGTTTCTAATCCAGGCACTAATTGCCCTAACAACTGGAATATTTAACTTTGGATTAGTTAGATTAACTATTATTGCTTTATTCAAACCTTCTTTCTTTAACTTTGCTAAAATAAGTTTTATATCATCCAAAATATCTTCATTATAAAATGATTCTATATCTGAAAACTTTATATTTTTTGTAGATTTCATAAACTGCCATGAACGTTTGTCATCACTATCCTCAAAATCATATTTCATTTTTCTTAGATCGTCTCTTGAACCTTGGATATTAGCTGCTCGTGATTGCGATACCTCTGTAATAGACTCTAATTAATGCAATTCTAGAGTCTGGATGTGTCCCATGACCTTCTACTAAATAACCATAATCGTGATTTATCCATTCAACGCTACTTGCAATGAATGTAGGTATTCCAAGATCGGAAGTAATATCTTTAATATTTATAGGTAATTTGACACTTTTCAAATCTTTTTAAGAGGTTTTTAGTTATGTTCGCTATCTATATTATTTAAATCAACATCTGGATATATTCCGTTATCGTCAATAAATTTTTTTGATTCTATGGTCTTTAATTTTATTCCATTCTGAATGAATGAATTTTCTATAGTATCTTAAAATATGATATTGAAATGCACTCGAAACAAATTCTGATATGCTTGTTGAATCTCTTTCTATAACCTCACATAAAGCATGACATATTGCTTCCTCCATAACATTTCCTGATGCCAATCCATTGGTATGATAAAAAGCATAAGGATTTACTGATGGCGGATTTGGGATAAATTTAAAAATTACTAAAGGTGCAGGAACCAATATATCTTTTTCATTTAAAAGATCATATCCAATGCAATAATCCATTATCATTTTATTGTCTAAAGAAAAAGATAGGGGCTCTATTACTTCATCATATTTTAAATGTTATAACTTTTTGACAATTCTTCATAACTTCCTTGTATTAATTTGATTTGTATAATTTTTTTGTAATGCTGAAAATCTTTCTATACTTTCCATAATTGCACTGGCTTTTGCATGATTTTTAGTAGGTCCTTTTCCACCATAAACCCAAATATAATCTTCGGTTCCAGGTAATACTGACGAATAATTTGGTATTTTTAATCTATCCATATCTGTTATATTTGCTATTCTGCTAATTCCTATTTCATTTATCATTGGATTTACCTTTTCAAGAGTTGTTTCAACAGGTTGTATTCTGGAAGTTCCTTTAGATGTCCATTTCTTTCTTGATTTTAAAGTTGATAATATATTATTTTCCAATTAATGTTAATAATTTGATGGTAATTAAATATTATTTTAATTGTTGTTATTTTGTTTTTATAATAACTTTTTTGGTTTAGAAAATTTTTAATAGATTATAAATTCTGACAAAAGCACATAATAATATAATATAAAATCAATGATTAAGTATTTATATTATAATTTCTTTTGAGGAATTACTTGAATTCTAAAAATATGGAGGCTGAGGTTATTAGCGAAATTTTGCTAAAAGCAGCTAGTGAACCCGAATTCAGAAAACGATTGATAAAAAATCCTGAAAAAATATTAGAATGTTATAGTATTTCAAGGGAAGCAAAACTATGTAATTTAGAAAAGTATCAGGGATCTAATACAATAACCAATAGATTTTTATTATTTATTGATAACTATGCTGTTACTTCTATACATTTATGTATATGAGATTATTAAACAACCATAGAGTTATTTGTTAATATGTAAAAGATAAATATACATAACTTTTAGTTTAAAGAAATATAAAAATTAATATTAATTATATATTATAATTGAATAATCCTCCAGCTTTAACTATTTCTGATATTATTTTACTAAATGGTTTTATTTTATGGATCTTCTTATTTTTTGTTATATTTTTTATTAGTATTATTTTCAAGATCTATTTCTAATTTGTCATTATCTTCAATTTGTCTCAAGTACATTTTCATCAATTTCAATTGGTAATAGATATCCACCATCAATCGCATTTCTATAAAATATTCGAGCAAAAGAAGGGGATAAAATTGCACGAATGCCTGATTTAGATAGAGCTATTGGTGCATGTTCTCTACTTGAACCACATCCAAAATTATGGCCAACCAATAAAAAATCACCATCTGTTATTTTTTTTGTAAAATCAGGATCTATTCCTTCCATTGCATGAGTTGCAAGTTCATCATGATCATGTATTTTTAAATATTGGCCTGGAATTATAACATCTGTATCTATATTTGCTCTATTGTATTTATGAACTGTTCCATGTATATTGTCATTATATATCCCTCGGATCTGTTATCTTACCTGTTAATGCAGAAGCTGCAACTACCATCGGAGATGCAAGATATGTTTTGGATTCTACATGTCCCATTCTTCCTGGAAAGTTTCTATTTGTTGTACTTATGCAAATTTCATCTTTTGCCTAAAACACCCATATGAGCACCACAACATGCACCACAAGTTGGAGGACCCACAACTACACCTGATTCCATAAATGTAGTTACAAGTCCTTCTTTGATTGCTTTCAAAAATATTGATTGAGCGGCTGGAAGAACTTCTGTTCTAATTTTGACTTTCTTTCCCTTTAATATTTTAGCAGCAGTTCTAAGATCAGATAATTTGGCTCCTGTACATGAACCAATATATGCTTTATCTATCTCTGTATTCTGAATTTCTCTTACTGCTACAACATTTTCTGGAGAAAAAGGTTTTGCCACTGATGGCTCCATTTTATCACATTCATATTCAAAAACTTCTTTAAACTCTGCATCTATATCGCTTTAATTAAATTTAAATGGATCTGTTCTTTGTTTTAAATATTCCACTGTGACGTTGTCTGGCTCGATTATACCATTTTTAGCTCCTGCTTCAGTTGTCATATTGGTTAAAGTTAATCTTTCTTCCATTTCCATTTCATCTATAACATTTCCTGCAAACTGCATTGCTTTGTAATTTGCTCCATCTGTTCCAATATCAGAAATTATTTTCAAAATAATATCTTTTGCCATTAGATTAGCAGGCTTTTTTCCAGTTATTTTGAACAACATAGTTTCTGGAACTTTAAACCATATTTTTCCATGGGTTAATACATATGCTATATCTGTATGTCCTAACCCAGTTGCAAAAGCTCCGAGATGCCCCAGTTGTATTTGTATGAGAATCTCCACCTACATATACCTCTCCAGGTAATATCAATCCTTCTTCATGAGAAAATGTATGACAAATACCGTATTGGCCAAGACCATATTTGAAATGTTTTCTTATTCCATTTTTCTGAGCCCATTTTGTTAATTGAATTACGTTGTCTGCAGATATTTTATCAGAAGCAGGAACAAAATGATCTTCTGAAATCCATACTTTATCAGGATTCCATATTTTTCCAATAGATTTACCTTTTTTTTCTAATTCTTTGAAAACCTTTATTACTCCTGGCCCAGAAACATCATGAATCATTACTTTATCAACATCTGCAAAAATAATATCATCTGGTGATACTTTATTACACCTTGATGCATGGGATAATATTTTTTCAGTGATTGTCATTCCCATATTAATATCGTTATTTTGTTGATCTAAAGATTAATACCTTTTGTATTCTGTATTTAATTCGAAATTTTATTGTATGATTGATAATTGTATTAGATATATAATTTAACTGATTAATATATTCTATATGATACATTGAAGATAATTCCTATAGTTCTGGAAAGAGAATCAAAAAGTTTTAATTTATATGATAAACTTGTGTATAATAAAAATAATATAAAGTTCCAAAATGGAGATTTGTTGATAATTTCTAGCAAATATCTTTCAATTAGCGAAGGCAGAATAAAAAAACTCGGAAACGTAAAGCCAAGTATCGAATCTATTAATTTTTCAAAATTATATCATATCAATCCAAAATTGATGGAGTTGATTGTAAGAGAATCTGATGAAATTTTTGGGGGCTTGTATGGTTTTGTTTTAACTTCGGTTCATGGAATATTGTCTCCTAATGCTGGAATAGATAAATCCAATATTCCATCGGGCAAAGTTGTTTTGTATCCAAAAGATCCGTATAATTCGATAGAACATTCTAAGAAAAAAATTCTTTATCGATTATGGAGTTACGAGTTTGTATTATTTTATCTGATAGTCGAATTCTTCCAATGCGTATTGGTACTGTAGGTATTGCCCTGGCATGCTCTGGATTTGAACCTATTGTTGATTTAAAAGGTACAAAAGATTTATTCGGTAATGTTTTAAAATTTACTTCTCAAAATCTAGCTGATTGTCTTGCTTCTTTAGGTGTATTGATTATGGGAGAATCAAACAAATCCACACCAGTAATAATAATCAGGGGACACAGATCTTAAATTGAGTGATAAAAAAATATCTTATGATTCTTTGGGAATAGAAAGCAAATTTGATATCTATATAAGAGGATTGTCTTTAAATTGTCAAAGATAAAAAAAAGTAAGCAATTATTTAAATTATAAATAATCTATTACTATGTATAACAAAATTGATTGGAGATATTTGCCTATGACTGAGTTTTCTACATTATATCCTAGAAGAATTAATCTTTTACAAGGAATTCAAAATTTGATAAAAAGAGAAGAAGTGGAACTAGATCATTTATTTTTAATGGTTCAAATAAAAAAAGATGAAATAATCAATACTCTTGCCTCAGAAGGATTTAAAATGGTAAAATTTGAAAATAAAAAACCTTTTCAAATTGGCAATGGCTTCTCAAAAAAATTAACCAAACCATGGGAAATGCATGTAAGGCTATTGGATTTTAATCAAGGATTGATTGGTATTCATGCAGAAGTTGAAATTTCTAGAAATTATCTTCAACATATAAAATCTGTTAGAGTTCCAGTAGTATATGAAATTGAATCCATTTTAAAAAAACATCGTATAGAATATCAATTATGGCATTCATATATAAAAGATTATATAACAAACATCATAGACGATCATCATATTAAATTAAATTCTCCAAAAATTCCAGCTATGCCATGGAAAGGCATGGTTGGGTTTATTAGTTTTATTGGTATTATATATGGCTTAAAGTTTTTTATGGTACTTAAATGAATAAAGATATAATTAAATAAAATCAAATTAACAAAATTTTTATTATAAAATCACCTAAGTTAATACCAAAACTAATGGGAATTCCAGAGAAAATCAAGGCCATTCAGGACGAGATACATAAAACACAAATTAATAAAGCTACTGAATTTCACATTGGCCTTTTAAAAGCAAAAATTGCAAAATTAAAAAGAGAGCTTGATGAAAATGCTCATGGAAAAACCGTTTCAACTGGTGGTGGAAGTGCAGGTTTTGATGTTAGAAAAGCTGGGTGATGCTACTGTTGTTCTTATTGGTTTTCCTAGTGTGGGGAAATCTACATTACTTAATTCACTAACTAATGCAAAATCTAAGACCGGTGCTTATTCTTTTACTACACTTAACTGCAGTTCCGGGCATGTTAGATTATAATGGTTCACAAATCCAAATTTTGGATTTGCCAGGAATCATAGAAGGTGCATCTTCAGGTAAAGGTCTTGGGAAAAGAGTATTATCTGTTGCTAGAAATGCAAATTTAGTTTTGATGATATTGGATGTTTTTCAAATTCATCATCTTGAAGTATTAAAAAAAGAACTTTTTGAGATAGGTGTTAAAGTAAATGAAAAACCTCCGGATGTTGTAGTTGAAAAAACATCTACTGGTGGTATTTCAGTTAATATTCAAGCCCCTGTGGAAGTGGACGAAAATTTTATTAAAAATGTGATGAGAATAAATGGATATCATAATGGACGTATTACTATACGAGAAAAAGGGCTTACTATTGATCAGCTTATAGATGTTTTGTCTGGAAATCGTATTTATATTCCCTCATTGGTTGTGGTAAACAAAATAGATCTTGTAGATTCTCACTATTTGAATAGCGTTACTTCAAAATTAGATGTCCCTTTTGTTCCAGTTTCGGCAGATACTAATAAAAACATTGAATTGTTAAAACAAGAAATTTACAACAAACTGGATTTCATTCGAATTTATATGAAGCCAAAGGGTAAAGAAGCTGATTTTGTCGAACCATTGATTATGCCAAGAGGAAGCACCGTCCATAATATTTGTGGCAAAATTCATAGAAATATGGTAAGAGATTTTAAATTTGCTCAAGTTTGGGGAAAAAGTGTTAAATTTGAAGGTCAAAAAGTTGGCTTAGATCATAGGGTTATTGATGAAGATGTTCTTACAATAGTGAGGAGAATAAATGCACTTTAAAAATAATTTCATTTATAGTGGTTAATTTCTATATTCTTTATAATTGGCAGCTCAGTCAAATGCCTTTTCATCATTTTTTATACGTTATAACTCTGATTCCTCATCGCTGCACTTTATTTTAAATGCTTGTTTTTGTTAATGCGAATAGCAGTATTAAATATTGTTATTTTTTTTATTGATTTATTTATTGTTAGATGTTAGTTTATTTCACACATTTGGGTAATTGTTTTTTAAGACTGTATAATTATTGTAAGTATAAATTATGTCTTTATTCTTTATACATATTTGAAATAAAAAATTTATTAATTAAATTAATTGTTGTTTATTCTATTTTAACTTTTGATAAGTTATAGAATTTAATTTTTTGCATTTTAAATATTAAAGGTTGAATTTTATCGATTATAAATTCATGTATTGATAGGTGCCATATGTTTACATCATAACATAATGGATTTCATGGTTATACAAAAGAGAAATTTTTTCGTATTATTTGGCTCACAAAATAAATATAAAATTTTAATTTTTTATAAAAATAGCATTTGGATAATTTGCATTTTTAATCTGTCCTTTAAACTAGATGACTATTTATATTCCATTCAAAACTTTTTATACTCTTAAATCTGTTATCCGCATATCTTTATTTTCACTTGCTATCTATTTCTTTAAGGTATTCATCTAATGCTTTATTTGCTAGTCTATCTGCTTTGTTGTTCTTTTCACGCGGAATATGCTTATATTGTATTTTTTCAAAGTTTTTTTCCAAAATTGAGATTTCCCGTGAAATTAGTTTTAGTTGCTGATTTCTTATTCTGTATTTGAGATTTCTTTGACGAATCAAGCAATTCGCTGTCTGATAATATGGTTATTTCCTTGTCTAATTTGATACATATTTCTAATGCTCGTCTTCAAAGCTTCGTATTCTGCTTGATTGTTAGTTCTAATTCCTAAAAATTCTGCATGTTCCATTAGTATTGTTTCATTTTCTTTTACTATGATGCCTATTGCCGATAAACCTGGATTACCTCTACTTGCACCATCTATGTTTACTTCTAGCAATAACGAAATACACTTAAAATTACCAATTTATTTTTTCTTTTTCTATTTTTTATTTTATCTAAAGAATATTATATAATTACTATATTATTGGATTTATGCCTAAGCGAAAAATAAAAGAAGCAGTTCCAAGAAAGAAGATATCCATCAAGGAATTGATTATCCTTCCTGCAGTTATAGTTATTGCTGTCTCTATCGGTTTTGTTATCACACATTTTTTTCCGCCTCCAAATGTATTGGGTGTATGTTTAAAAACCCGTGATGCGGATCCGTTATAATGTATATCCTCGAGTATTATTATTTGTAGATAACAAACAATATGTGTTTCCTGATACATTGGGTAAAACTATTGAAAAGGGTAAAGAATGCTTGCATGTAATTCGTGCAGATTACGTCGGTAATCTATTACATGTTCAATATATTAGGCCACTAAGATTGTCACTGCCTGATCTAATGAAAATTTATTCCCCTGATGATAAAACAATTAATATAATTGATAATTCGACCGGCAAGTATTTGAATAAAACATTGGATCTCTCTAAATTCAATATAGGTTATTCATATTATTCTGTTCAAGGAAACTTTACAAAAATGGGTAATATTAATAATCTTCCTCCTTTTTCAAACACATTTTCTAGGAAGAATCGATCTAACTTCAAAATGATTGAAAAATAAATTTAAATACGCAAAAACATTTTTTGATTTTAATTGAGTAATAAAAAAGCAGCTATAATAAATGGAGATGGTACAGGTCCTGAATTAGTAAATTCAATGATAAATGTCTTAAAATCTTGTAATTCTAATATCGAATTGATAAAATGTGATGCTGGGTCTGAATGGTGGGAAAAAAATGGCGGTAATTCTTATATTTCAGATGATGTGTGGAGTTTACTTAAAACATCTGATGCTTGTTTTAAGGGTCCTACAACTACAATACCAAATCCAAATGCACCTCGAAGTGTTGCTGTTACCATAAGACAAAAGTTTGAGTTATATGCTAATATTAGACCTATAAAAACATATAAAACTTCAAAATTGCAATTGGATTTTATCTGTGTTAGAGAGGCTACCGAAGGTATGTATGCTGGTATCGAATTTAAAACAAGTGATGATTCTGCAATAGCTGTGAGAAAAACAACTGGAAAAGGATGTAGGCGCGTTGTAAAAAAAGCATTTGAATTAACTCGACAAAAAGGATTTACAAAGATATTTGCAGTTACCAAAAGGAATATTCTTAAAGAAACCGATGGCATTTTTTGGAATGCCGTTGTTGAAGCACAAAAAATGTTTCCTGAAATTGAAGTTGAAGAATATTATATTGATAATATGACACAGCAGCTTGTTAAAAATGCCGAGAGATTCAATAACAGTATATTACTTAGTACAAATTTATTTATGGATATAATTTCTGAATGTGCATCCGGTCATGTGGGTTCTATAGGAAATGTTTATTCTGGAAATTATGGTGATTCATATGCTATGTTTGAACCTGCCCATGGCAGTGCACCAAAATACGCAGGACAAAATAAGGTTAATCCTGTTGCTACCATTTTATCTGGAGCATGGATGGCTGAATATTTGGGAGAAAAACATATCTCTGATGCGATTTTTAAAGGAACTGAACAAATAATAAATGAAAATGAATTTGTAACATATGATTTGGGAGGAACTGCTTCATTATCTAAAATGACTGATGCTATTGCTAAAAGATCTGCATCATTTTTAAATAAATAGTTCTCCTTTAATTATTTTTTGTTATTTCACATATTTCTAAAATTTCATAAAAGTATTTCTTTTTTGCTATTATTTTTTTTTTAATTGATTTATTTCTACAAATCGATTAATTTTATTATTATCCGATAGTGAAGATTTCACAAATATTATTTTACCTTCATCTTTTAAATTTGATTTAAATAATTGTAAAATTCTTAAAGTTATTTCTGCTCCTGTGTTTCCGCCATATATCGCATCATCTTGAACATTTTCAATATCCAACGGTAAATATGGTGGATTACTTATAATGATATCAAACATATATTTTATTGGTTCACATATATTACAACAAATTAAAAATTTGTTATTGAATTTTTTTAGGGAATGTTTATTCTGTATTTGACCGAGGCAAAGTCTATATCTGTTCCAAAAACGAACTTATAATTTTTACATAATATTCCAGTTAAATATCCTGATCCAATTCCTATTTCTAAAGCATAATTGCCATTATAATTAACAATAGCATCTGCAATAAAAAATGTATCATCTGATGGATTATACATCATATTTTTTGGAACCTTTTAAAATAAAAATATATTTATAATTATTTTGTTATTATTATTTTTCCTTTCATCTGACGGATGAAATGAACAATAATATGCATATTCTCCTGGCTTTATGGCCTGCAATTGCAGTAACAAAATCCTGTTCGGTTGTTAAATATGCAGTATTTATTCCTAATTCATTTGAAATAAAATCATGTTTGACAAAATCTTTATTCAAAATTATTAATTTAGTTGGTTTGTTTTCTTTTACATATAATGTTGGATTAGTTTCATTAAATGCATTATTTTGCGCCACCAATAAAATAGAATCATGGGATTTTTCTATTTTGTTTTGATTTGGAGGATGTAATAAATTGCCTATTCCCCATAAAGAACCTACTGCTATAAACGATATTACTATGATGGCTATAATATTATTAAGCAATATTAAATATATTATTCATTTGAAATAAAAATCTTCAATATTTCCTTTTAATCTTGGGATATTTCTATAATCAGTAAATTTGTTTTTCATTATTTCTTTTAGAAAATTAATGGATTTACTTTCTTTTATTTTTTTTTTAATTTTATCATTATTACGTTTGTTATCATAAATATTAATTATAGTTGTAATATCTTCAATAGTGTCTAAATCAATCATTAGGTTTTCAATATCAAATATTTTAATGACTTTTTTCTTTTCAGTTGTTGCTTTGATATGATTATAGAAACTGTTATTATCATAAAAAGTATCTATAATTAAATTTGGTTTCCTCAATAAAATATTTGTTCCATCATATCTTTGTGACGGCACGATACAAATACATATTTTTGTATTTCTTTGAAAACTTTATTATTTTTTTTAAATCACTGGTAGATAACAATGGCAAATCTATAGGAATGATTATTGATTCACTAAATTCATTATTTTCAATAAATTTATTTGCTAATTCTATGGCATTATTTACACCATTGCTAATATTCTCATTAATAATTAATATATCACTGAATTTATCATCTAATTTTATTTTTTCACCAGAGACTATTATTGTTTGAGAATTTTTTAATTTATGGATTTTTTCTAGTGTATCTGAAATAAGGTATTCGGTTAACTCTTTTCTCTCTTGAAGATTTAAAAATGGACTTAATCTTGTTTTGCTTTTTTCGAATTTTTTTACTGGAATTATTAAAGCTGTTTTTGATAATTTCAACTAAAATCCACATTAAAAGTTGAAAAGATTTGAAATTATATATTTTGCAAATTTTTTTTCTTTTGATGGTGTATCCATCAATATATCTGTAAAATAAAAATTGATATTTGGATAGTTTTTGGCTATTTTTTCTTTAATTTCTTTTTTGTCCTTTTTTGAAAAAATCATATTATTTGTAAACTCTGAATAAAAATCAATCAAGCCTTTTATTGTGGGTTCGATGTTTTTTGCTCTCATATATATTTCGCTAGGACCGCTGATGATTTTATTTGAAATAAATGGGGATATAATTACTACTTTCTTTTTCAATGATTTGATTATTTTGTTAAATGATTCTATATTGATAATTGATCCGATGCTTGTTATTGGGTTGCCTGGTGCAAATATTATTAGCTTTTGAATCGTGTAGAATTTCATTTATTGATTGTGTAATTTGAGATTTTTCTATACCATGATATATTATATCGGATATCGGAATAGATCCTTTATATTTTATCCAAAATTCTTGCAAATGTAATTCTTTATTAGATTTGGTTATTATGTGGGTTTCATAATGATTATTCGATGCTGGAATTATCCTAATGGGCAGATTGTATTTTTTTGCAAAAAATTCTGTTATTTCAGATAATTTTTGTCCCTCTTTGAGCATTTTTGTCCTTAAAATATGTGTTGTTAAATCTTTATCTCCTAATCCAAACCATGATTCTTCACCTAATTCTTTCATGTGTTTTAAAAAATTAAACGAATCTCTTTTAATTCCCCAACCCTTTTTTTTATCGAGGATGTTACCAAGCCCATAGATTATTGTATCTATATCAGGACAGATGTATAACCCGTAAAACCAAAAATTATCTGCAACATTAGAAATAACTGTAATATCTTTATATTCTGTATAAAGTCCTCTAACTAATTTAATTGAACCCGTTCCACCAGCTAATATTGTTATCATATGTGAAAAATATTTCATTATTTGTTTGTATTTTATCTTTTTGGCTTTTTTAATAATGCATAAAATATGTTGTTATGCTATTCATGAATGTGTTGTTCTATGAATAAATTTATATTCTATCAATAGAAACTTGATTAAATTGTCTTGAATCGACTGTATTTTACAAAAGAAATGTCAATACTATGATCTCTTGCATAATTAGAAACAATCTACTCTTTCAAGTATGATACTTTCTATTTTCTATAAACACTGCTGGTTCATTATTCTATAGTTTACCAGTCCTGCCACAATATCTGATATTCTATTGTACTTTCTCAATTTGTTTCTGAAAATATCATTCATAATCCTGTACTTTTTCAATCTGCAGTAGTATGTTCCACCACTATCCTCTTTTTTGAATGAATTTTGTTGTACTCTTTTTCTTCTTGGGATAGACATTGGTTTCTCTTCTTTTTACATGGTAAGGCGGACAGTTGTTCTGGGAAATCCTTTTCTACTCCAAGATATCCAAGGTCAGGCACATTAACAACTTGCTTTGGAGTACATGGATTACTCTTCTCATAAACGTCATAATCATGTTTTCTTCCTTTCTTCTTCCTTGCTTTGTGAAGGATATAACCCCTGTTGTTAACCATAAACTGGTTCTTTACAGTATGTCTTTTCTTTTTTCCCGAATAGTACATCTTTCTTTTATTCTTATCGACCGGTCTTGGAATCGGCTGTTCTGTAGAATCTATAAAAGCCAAAAGACCTGGAAAATATTTCTCTACTTCCTCTAATGTTTTTAGTCTCTTTGTTATTGGGTATATCTTTTGTGGAATTGGTACACATTGTCTTATCAAACTTTCAATCTTTTGTATGTCTCTGTAGGCTTTGCTCTGATCAAGATCAAAGAGAAATCCAGTCAAAGTGTAAGTTATGTAAATACGATAGTACACCAAAAGCATAATGAACCTATTCTCTAGGTCGAGTTAGAATGGTCTCCCGGCACCTATGTCTCTTTTTCGGTTTTTTCTTTTTGATAAACGTTTTAACTCGTATTTACCATATCTTTTTGTTATTTCATTGTCATAAATATCATCAAATTCTTGTCCTGTAAGACCGGTAAATGATTTGAAAAGCAGTGGTTTTTTAGATAACCTCTCATATGAAAGCAAAAAGAGAACAGGTTGATGATAAACTAATGGTCATAAAGCTGTTTAGTTGCAATTACGCAAGAGATCTACTATATATAGAGTGAGAAAATATGCCAAAGCAATAATATATGTATTTTTTAAAATAAACTACAATTTTTATTACATTAATGATTTAAAACCATGCAAATTCGATATTATTTCTTTTATTTCAATAAGATTATAAACAGGCTGTGTCGAAATGGATATCATTGAAATTAGTAGCCTCAAAATATTTAGTAATTTTAATAACTGTAGTTATCTTTGGGGGTATTTTTAATCCGGTATTTGCTGTGCAAATGGAATCCGCGATTTCGCCTACATTTAATGCAGCAACTGCTACCTATGGGGGTGACAGAATTCTTACATTAAAATATCCTGACAATAGTCCTATTTCTAAAATATTAAACGGTAAAAAGGATACTTTATCTTTTACACTTAATTCTTCAGATCCAAAAAACGGTTTAAAATCAGTTTTAGAATCGATAAATAATGTATTGTTAAAAGAGAAACAAAGTCAAGTTCATTTTGCTAATGCTACTTTAAATTATAAGGCAACTCTTGATGGTGGACCAAATCTAGCAACGATATCTTATCAAGTTCAATTAAAACCTTTTGTTACCCGTCTTGTAACGTCAACAAATGGAAATGCTACAGAAA